>JAFGRS010000704.1 GCA_016935045.1 Lentisphaeria bacterium
CAGTGGGAACGCCCGCCTCGTCGCTCAGCTCCCACGCCCCGCCCGCGAAGCCATGCACGACCCAGGTGGCGGGGGTCCCATCGGGTGCCTTGCCCCGGACGCAGACCTCGGCGCCGTCGTCGGTACGCCAGGCGTTGCCCCGGGTGATGGCCGCCGCGGCCTTGACCGGTACCGACACGCGCACGTACAGGTCGTCGCCGCAGCGCAGTACCCGGGCGCGGCACGGCTCCCCCGACAGCGGCTCTCCGCCCGGCGTCTGGGCGAGGTCGGCGGCGGCGCCGGGCCAGTCTCCGGCGCCGGCGGGGGGTGCATCGACGGCGGTGGCCGTGAGGGTGGGCCGGCTCGCGGCGGCTTCGTCCCAATGGAGCATCAGGCGCCCACCCAGGCGCAGGTCCCAGGTCTCCCCGCGGGTGCCGGCGAACTGCGCCAGCACATTGTCCTCACTGCGGTAGGCAGTCAGGTTGAAGGGCACCACCGCCTTCTGACCCGGCGCGACCCCCAGCTCGGCCAGGGGCACGGCCCATTCGCTGCGCCAGATCTGCTTGTCCACCGAAGCCCCGTAGAGGACACTTCCGGCAAACGCCGCCGCCTGCTCGGGGCTGGCGCCGCCCAACGTCAGCGCCTGGAAGGCGCCATCCGTGAAACCGCGCAGCACCTGCACCACCGGCGTGTCCCCCCGGCGCGCCTCGAGTACCAACTCGACGCCTTCGTCCGTGCCCCAGGCGGTGCCCAGCCGACGCTGGTCCGGGAACATGGTGACGATGTTCGTGGCGATGTAGAGCATCTCCGCATCGGCATGGATCTTGACGCTGGTGGGAGCGCCGCGGACGCTGCGCTGGTCCGGGCGTTCGGCGAGGGCGGTGCCGCTGCCGGGCCATTCGTCGCCGCCGAGCTTCCCGTCGATGGTCGGAGGCGGGGCGATGGGGGTCACCTTCAGGTAGCGCGGCTTGTCGCGCGGGACGAAGGGTTGGCGCGGGAGTTCCTCGCGGATGTCGCCGCCCTTCTCGGTGCGGGTGACGATGCGGTTTCCGGTCCATTCGGCGACGGCGTCGGCTTCGACCACGTTGAGGGTTCCCGCCAGGTGGAAGGTGTTGCCGGTGACGCGGTGTCCGGAACAGCGGGAAAAGGCGAGCTTCATGTCGCCGTCGTGGATGAAGACGTTGTCGCGGAGTTCGCAATCGAGGGTCATGTGGTTCTGGGAGGGATGGGGGATGTTGATGGAGACGTTCTCGCTGACCACGCAGCCGCGGCACTTCTCGTCGAGGTAGTAGGCCGAGACGCCATAGCCCTTGCCGACTTCGGCCATGTCGCGGGCCAGATTGCGGCGGATGACGCAGCGGTTGCCGCCACCCATGTAGATGGCGGCCCCGTCGTGATGCACCAGCATGCAGCGGTAGAGGAGATTCTCCTCGATGCGGGTCTCGGTGCCACTGACGCACATGCCCGAATAGGGGGTGTCGTGGACCACATTGCGCCGGACGACGCTTCGGGTGCCGCCGCCCATGATGCCGATGGCGCTGGCGCTGACCAGTCCGATGTCATGGATGTGGTTCTCCTCGATCAAGGCGCCGCTGCCGAAGCGGACGCCGCCGGCCCCGAGGTGATGCAGCCGGCCCCGGCACACCGTCAATTCCCTGCCGCCCCACTCCCGGATGCCCCAGGCGCCGCAGTGGGCCACTTCGAGGTCTTCGAGGCGCACCCGGTCCGCGCCGTGCAGCTCGATCGCTCCGGGCCAGTTCGAGGCGCCGAACCCGGCGGGTTTCAGGGGAGCGTCCGTGCCCGAGACCGTCAACGACTTCAGGACCACATCGGCGGCATGGGTCCCCTCCCTCTCCGTCACCCGGACTGCCGTCGTCATGGCCGGCGCAACCGTCACGGCGGCGCCCGGATCGTCCCCGGGGCGGGGCCAGTGGACGACCCTGCGTTCGACGCGGTCCAGGTACCATTGCCCCGGCCGGGTCATCCCTTCGCGCGTATTCCCGATCGTGTACCGGAGCACCCCGAAGGCGCCCGGGGGATGGCCGCAGGGACTCGAGAACACCAACGTCCGAGTCGCCGGGTCATGGCCGGCGACGCCGACGGTGGACTCGTCCCACATGTGGCAGACGGTCACCTCGGCATTCTCGACGCGCAGGTCCGCGGGGATATCCCCGGCCCTGTAGCGCAGGGTGGTCAGCTCGGCGGTGGTGGGCTTGCGTTCCCAGCCGCCCCCCGCGGTGCTCATCCAGCGCACGCCGAACCTGGTTTCGTGTTCGAGGTAGCCTTCTTCGGGCACTCGGGCGCGGTCCTGCATGCGGCCACCGACAAGCAGGACGCGGAAGTCCCAGCCCGGTGGGTCGGCCGGGAGGGGCGCGGACCGGAGTTCCCCGCCGGCGGGTTGCCAACCGGTCAGTTGGCGTCCCGCGTAGAGCACGGTCCGGCCGGGTCCGGCCCCCTCGATGGTGAGCCGGTTGTCCCGGAGGTCCAATTCGAGGGTCTCCGCGAGGAAGAAGCTGCCCTCGGCAAGGACGATGCGCCGCGGCGTCCCGCTCTGGCTGCGGCTGGCGTCCCGCGCCGCCCGGGGCGAGGCCAGGGGTCCGTCCGTACCGGCTTCGTTGGGCTTTTCGAGTGTTCCCGACCAGGCATCGTTCCCCCGGGTGGACACGTACCAGGTCGGCAGATCGGCCCCACAACACACACTCCCCAGCAACAGAAGCGTCGCGCACCGCCCAATCATTGGAAAGGTCCTTTCCTCGTTGGCGCCGCCTGCCCATGGGCTTCGTCCCGGACCAGGGGAGCATCCTCGGCAGGCATTCCTGGATACCATCGCTTCGCAACTCCCGCGTGCCACCCGGCTCCCCGCCACCACTGCCCTTGCGAGCGGCGGCGCGGCTCCCCGCCACCACTGCCCTTGCGAGCGGCGGCGCGGCTCCCCGCCACCACTGCCCTTGCGGCAGTGGGGCGATGATCCGGGAGAAGCCCGGCAGCGTCGCGGCTCCCCGCCACCACTG
>JAFGRS010000705.1 GCA_016935045.1 Lentisphaeria bacterium
AGGGGGCGCGGCCGCGCTTCCTCACCCCGAATCGGCGCTCCACTGCCGCAAGGGCAGTGGCGGCGGGAAGCGATTCGCCGGATCTTGGAACAGCCCTGTCCTCGCGGGAGCGGGTCTTGATCCTCTATGGGCAAGCGCGTATATTCGGCTTGAGTTCGGGGCCCCGAGCCTCAGAACACCTTACCCGGCGGAAGTGGGATTGGCCCACAAGGCAGCCGGAAGTGGGTCCCGCGAGCCGAGCGGGACTTGGCGCCACTCGGCTTGTGGCGCCTACGTGGTGTCACGCTCATTTCCTGCCTGCGCAGGTGTTCTGAGCAGACGTGTAAGGACGTCTGAGTCTGTCGAAACGGTTTTGCCCTCGAGCAGGGGCGCGGACCGGGTTGCCTGGCGCGGACTGGGATACTACCGTAGCACCGAGAACAGCTCGGGAAGACGCTTCCCATGCGCTCGAGGTGGCTGTGTGAGCGGGAAGGATCGAGGACAGGCCATGAACCACGACGTCGAATGGTTCTGCTATCACCTGGTCAACGAGGACCTCCTCTCTCCCGAAGACTGTCGCGCCGTGGCCCGGGCCATTGCCGACGCCGGCATCGAGGCCGATTTGGAGACCTTCGCGCAGGTCCTGGTCGACAACAGCCTCGTCAGCGACGCCCTGGCGGTGACCCGCATCAAGGAAATGGCCATCCAGGAAGCCCGCAGCGTCGGCTTTCCCCCCGAGAGCGTCTTCGATGACGGCCCGCGACCGACCGCTGCTGAGACCCCGCCCGTACCGCCGAGCCGTGGTGACGGCGGCAAGGAGAGGCAATACGTCGAGGACAGGACGGAGGGCGCCCGGGGAGCCGCCGCCCCGCCGCCCGTCGCCGCGGCGGGCGCCCCGAGTGCGCCCTGGCTGCGGGGCTGGCCCGATCTGTCCCAAGCCGAAGGGCAGGATCCGGAAGGAGCCTGCGAGCTGCTGCAGGCGTTCCTGCACAAGGCCCGCGAACAGGGCTGCAGCGACGTGCACATCAGCGCCGGGTCTTACCCCTTCGTGCGCAAGCACAAGGAGATCTATCTTCTGACCGACCAGAAGCCCTTGACGCGGGAGACGGCGGAGATCCTGAACATGTCGCCGCTCGACGACCGGTACCGTGAGCGCTTCCTGAAGGCGCACGACCTGGACTACTGCTACGCCGTGGGCGAGTCCGACCGGTATCGCACCAACATCCTCATGCAGCGGCTCGGGGTGGCCGGCTCGTACCGGATCATCGACGCCCGCCTGCGTTCCCTGCATGAGCTTGGCTTCCCGCGACCCGAGGTGTTCGAGAAGCTGACCACCTACCAGCAGGGCCTCATCCTCATCACCGGCCCCGTCGGCTGCGGCAAGTCCGCCACCCTGGCAAGCATGGTGGACCTCATCAACCGCACCCGGCAGGACCACATCGTCGTGGTCGAGGACCCCATCGAGGTCGTCTTCCAGCCCATGAACTGCAACATCACGCAACGGGAACTCAATAGCCATACCCTGAGTTTCGGCAACGCCCTGCGCGGAGCCCTGCGCGAGGACCCGGACATCATCGTGATCGGCGAACTGCGGGACCTGGACACCATCGAGATGGCCATCCGCGCGGCCGAAACGGGGCACCTGGTGTTCGGAACCCTGCACACGGGCAGCGCCGCCACCACCATGGACCGGCTCCTGGATGTCTTCCCCCCCAACCAGCAGGCACAGGTCCGGGCCATGGCCGCGGAAAGCCTCAAGGCGATCATCTGCCAGCAGCTGCTGCCCAACAGCGACGGTTCGGGGGTGGTCCTGGCCTGCGAGGTGCTGCTCGGTACGCTGGCCGTGAGCAACCTGATCCGCGAGGGCAAGACATTCCAGCTGGACTCCATCATCCAGACGGGCCGCAACCTGGGCATGAGCACGATGGAACAGTCCTACGTCGACCTCTACCTCGCGGGCAAACGGACCTACGAGCAGACCAAGCCGCTGGTGAAGAGTTCGGAGCTGATCCGGCAGATGCAGACGGAGGAGGCCAGACGCATGGCCTCGACGGCTGCCGGCAAGAAGCGCAGGTAGCCCGCAATGGGCCGGTTACGCCCCCGGGCCGCGGGGCGCTTCGAGGAAACGACCATGGCCAAGATCGACGACTACCTCGTGACCCTCATCGAACACGGCGGATCCGACCTGCACCTCTGCACCGGACTGCCACCCAAGATCCGCATCCACGGCCGCCTGGAACCCCTCGACGAAGACCCCGTCGACGCAGATACCATGCTCGGACTGCTCCAGGAAATCTGCCCGCAGGAGAAGTGGGAGCATTACGTCAGCCATCTGGACCTCGACTTCGCCTACGAGTTGCCGGGATGGTCGCGTTTCCGCGTCAACTACATGCACAACCATTTCGGGCTGGGCGCGGTCATGCGGGCGATCCCCACCAAGATCATGACCTTCGAGCAGCTCGGGCTTCCCGACGTGCTCAAGGAGGTCTGCCACTATCCCCGCGGCCTGGTGCTGGTGACCGGCCCCACCGGCAGCGGCAAGTCGACCACCCTCGCCGCCATGATGGACTACATCAACACCACCCAGGCACGCCATATCATCACCATCGAGGACCCCATCGAGTTCGTGCACCAGAACAAGAAGTCCATCATCGTGCAACGGGAAGTCGGCACCGACACGGATTCCTTCGGCGCCGCGCTCAAGGGGGCCATGCGCGCCGACCCGGACATCATCCTCGTGGGGGAAATGCGCGACCTCATCACCATCAGCCTCGCCCTGAGCTGCGCCGCCATGGGCATGCTGGTGTTCGGTACACTCCATACCAACAATGCCCCCAAAACGGTCGACCGGATCATCGACGCCTTCCCGGCGGACGACCAGCCCCAGATCCGGGCCATGCTGGCGCAAAGCCTCTCCGGAGTCATCTCCCAACTCCTCTGCCGCACCAGGGACGGCAAGGGACGCGTCGCGTCACTCGAAATCCTGCTCGCCCACGAGGCCCTCGCCTCCACCATCCGCGAAGCCCAGGTCGCCAACATCCGCAGCATCATCGAACAGTCTGCCGGACGCGGCATGCGCAGCATGGACAGCGACCTGCGCCGCCTCCTCAAGGAAGGACGGATCACACCCCTCGAAGCCTTCATGAGAGCCACCAACAAACGCGAATTCGAGGACCTGCTCGACAAGAACGCCTTCCAGGAAATCACCTGACCTACTCATCGTCTCATGGCAATCCGGAGCCCCCGCGGCCTCGCGGGCACCGATCTTCTGGTGTCGAGTCGATCAAGTTCCCCTACAGAGACCCCTCACCTGGAGGTCCTCCCTCCAGACTCGTAACCTGATGGAGGTCTGTATGATGGAGGGCGAAGCCGTTTCGACGCGGGGGTGCGTCCGCACACCCCTTGCTCAAGGCCCTGAGCCCAGTCGAAGGGCTCCTGCTGAGC
>JAFGRS010000706.1 GCA_016935045.1 Lentisphaeria bacterium
GCAGCGTGCACCCGGGCCGGCGGCGCCCATACCCGCGGCGGTCTTGGCCCGCGGGCCCGGGTGTGCGGGGCCCCGCCGCCGCCCCATGGCGCAGGGACCGGGGGTCTTCGGCCGATGCCGGGGGAAACGTAACGGCATGGACGCCTACCGCCTCCGTCACTGGGGCGGAAGGCCGACGATCCAGTCGATCTCGACCCGCGCGCCGGGCTCGGCGCCGCCGGTGGAGGGATCCAGGCGGATACCCCGGATCTCCTTGCCGGCCCAGCGGGGGTGTTGGTGGAGTGGGATTTCGTATTCGTGCCACTGGCCGTCGGGGGTGATTTCGAAGTTCATGTAGCGCGTATCGGCGAAGGCAGGTTCCTCGCTGGTGGTCCAGAAGACCTGGGCCATGGGAGCGCCGCTGGTGACCCGCATGCGCAGGCGCAGGGAGCGATGGGTATCCGGGGGGATGCGCAGGTAGGTTCGCTGCAGGTGGGGGTCGCGGGCGCCGAGGGCCATGGTGAGCGTTCCTCCGGCCACGACCGGGTTGTCGAGGCCGGAGAGGCCGTCCCATCCCTCCATGTCGCCGTTGCCATCGAAATGGAACGCGATGGCGGTCCGTGTGTCCGGGGGCTTCGGGTAGTCGAAGGCGGTGCTCAGGCGGAGGAGGACTCCACCTCCGGGCGGGACATCGAGGCGCACCCGGCCATTGTCGATGGCCAGTTCGGCCGCACTCCCATCCCGGGGGGAAATGCTCTCGACGCGCACGACGTGGGGCAGGAGGGCCAGTTCGTCGCCGCAGGGCTCGGTGCAGTCGCGATTGACGACCATGGCGTAGGGCTGTGCAGCCGGACTGTCGAAGAACGCGACCATGAGGGAGCTTTGCGGGGGCAGTTGCAGGATTGCGTCGGTTCCGAGCCGTCGGGTGCCGGCGGGGATCTCGCCGACATGGTAGACTCCGGTACAGGTCAGGGGCAACAGGATTCGGCCCAGGACCTGCGTCTCGCGGTTCAGCGCCTTGAGAATTCCGTAGAGCCAGGTGGGACGGCCCTCCGCGTCCACCACACCCGTTCGCTCGTCGTGCTCCTGCTGCCGCCCCCAGTAGTACCAGTAGCTGATTCCCTTGGCGCCGTAAGCCAGGGAGGTGTAGAGCTGCCAGCGCATCTCCGCCTCGGTCGGTGAACGGTAACCGGAGTAGGCCCCCGAATTGTGGACGTACCACCACGGGATGCCGCCGGCGAGGCTGATCCCCAGGACCAGCTCCATGTTCTCGTAGTAGTCGGGCCGGAAGCCGCCCGCTTTCAGCAGAGCGTAGTGGTCGTAGCTGATAAGGCGGGGTTGCGTCGTACGGACGAAGCGTTCGAGGTGGTCGGCGTAGGTCGGCGTGCCGAGTTGCCCGGTGGAGGCATAGGTGGGGAAGAGATTGATGTAGGGCAGGTGGGCAGGGTCCTGTGCCTCGAACTCGCGACTGATCAGGCCGAGGGGTTCGAAGAGCAGGGAACTGGGTTCGTCCCGCAGATAATAGCCGTACAGGGCAGGAGACGCGGCGTAGTCCGCGACGATGTCCGCCACGAGTTTCTGCCAGTCGTTGCGCAGCACCATTTCGGGCGCGATGCGGGGGTCCGTCAAAATCGCCTTGAGACCGACCCGGGCACAGCATTCGAGGAGGACTCGGTTCGTCTCGGGCGTGTGGCCGCCGGTGGGGCCGACGACGTTGAAGCCGCACTCCTTTAGGATGCGGTAGTGTTCGAGGGTGTTGTGTGCCGGGCCCGGGCCGCGCCAACAGGCAATGGGGAATTCCTCTGCCTCCCAGGCTCCGCCGGCCGCGGTTGCCGCACAGCACAGGATGGTGCAGAAAGCGGGTGTCGATCGCATTTTGTTGTCCTCCGCGGAGCAATCCCATGGCCCCGGACCGGCCCGAGTCGTGACCGCGCCGCCGTCCTATCAGACAATGGCCGGTGTCGGGGCGCCTGTCAACCGCCCGGGCCGGGGGAGACGCAAGGAACCACCTCATGGGGAGGAGTGTCATAGCTTGTGCGTCGGGTGGCGTGTTCCTGGCACAACGTTACGGAACGGAGGCCGACGATGCAGGATCGTGCTGCCCACGGATGGGTGTGACCCATGGCGTCGACGCAGAACAGGCCTCGGTTATTCTGGTTTTCCGGTACCGGCAATTCCCTCTTCGTTGCCCGGGAACTGGCTCGACTCCTGGAAGCCGAGGTCCTCGAACCGGTTACCGAAACGCCTTCCGGCACTGCCCGGGATGCCTCCCGGATCGGGATCGTTTTCCCGGTGTACTGTTTCGGTCTGCCGCGTTGCGTAGCCACGTTCCTGACCCGGGTCCCTCTGAATTCGGACGCCTATGTGTTCACCGTGGCCACGATGGCGCTGCTGCCCGGGGCCGCGCACCGGCAGGCCGAGCGGATCCTGGAAGCGCGGGGGGCGGCCCTGGCCGCGGGTTGGTCGTTGCGGATGCCTGACAATTTTTCGCCCGTACCGGCGAGTTTCCTGCAGCGGGCCGCGGGACGCGTGGAGGCGAAGACCCTGGCACGTCTCGAAGGGATCGCGGAGCACGTGCGGCAGGCGCATCGTCTGCCGGCGGAAGGAAGCGGTGCGCCCCTGCGCGGGATGGGGGACTGGCTGCACCGTCGCATGCTGCCGCGCATGGCTCACTGGGACAGGGGATTCCGCGTGGATGCGTCCTGTACGGGCTGCGGGCTCTGCGAGCGCATCTGCCCGGTGGGAAACATCCTGCTGGACGACGGGAAGCCTGTGTGGCAGGGCTCCTGCGAAGCGTGCTACGCCTGCATGCAGTGGTGCCCGGTGGACGCCGTGCATTGCCGTGGCCTGCTGGGCAATCGTCTGCACTACCGCAACCCCCATGTGCGGGCGGAGGAACTCTTCGTGCGTCTGCCGGGGGAAGAGGATGCCTCCCTCCGGACGCCGGACCCGGCGGCGGGTCACCCGTCTCCGGACCGCCCCATGCCTGCACGCTGAGGTGAGGGGTTGCTGATCTTTTCCTGTTTGCCCGGACCGCCCGTGGGCTCGAGGGCAGGGAATCGCCAGCCGCTGTCCAAGAAGGGGCTGGCGGCTGGGGGCGAGAGCGGAACGCCCACACCGATCTCGTCTCGGTGGAGCGAATCAGGGGGCCGGCGCCCCGAGAGCGTACAGCACCCCGTCCTCCGCCCCCACGAAGACCCATTCCCCGGCCACCGCGATGGACGTGGAGATGGCAGCTCCAATGTCATAGGTTGAGGTTGCCACACCGTCCGCCATGCGAACCACGTAGAGCCGACCGTCGGCGCCGCCGGCAAGGCAGTGGTCGCCCGCGATGACGGCTCCGGTCGTGATCCCGCCACGGGCACGGAACGTCCAAAGCAATTCCCCCGTCTCCGCGCCGAAGCAGTACAGCCGCCGATTCTCCGAGCCGATCACCACCTTGCCCCCGCCCACGCAGGGCGGCGCGAGAAACGCCCCCCCTCCGGCCGCAGGAGCGACACGCCAGAGGACGGCAGCGCGGTCCAGGTCGACACAGACCACCTCGCCGCCGTAGTGGCCGAGGTAGGCCCGTCCACCCATCAGCGCCACCGGGGCGGCGATGTAGGACCCGATCTCGATGGCCCCGAGGGCGCGGCCGTCGAGCGCCGAAAGCAGCCGCAGGATGCCGTCGCAGCCGCCGGCGATGACTCGGTTGCCGCTGACGGAGGGTGTGGCGTTGAGGAAGTTGTCCGCTTCCACGGCCCATGCCTTCTCGCCGCTGCCCGCGTCCAGGCAGTAGAGGTGCATGTCATGGCTCCCGAAGACGATGCGCGGCTGTCCTTCCGGCAAGGCGATGTGGTTGGCACCGCCCACGATGCGGTCGGCCGCCGCGAATGTCCACAGGGCACGTCCCGATCGGGCATCGAGGGCATGCATACGGCCGCCGTTGGAACCCACGAAGACTCGGCCGGCGGTGACCAGTGGCGCCGCCTCCAGGGCGTCATCCGCCTGGTACCGCCAACGTTCCGAGCCGTCGCGGGCATCCAGGCAGTGGAGTGCTCCCGTATCCGAACCGACGTACACCCGGTCGTTCAGGACCGAGGGGCTGCCGACCGCCCCCTTGCCGGCCCGGAAGCTCCAGCGGACTTCGAGGCGCGCGGGAACACTCCGCCCAACCCAGCCCTGGAGCTCGGGCCCGCCACGGTCCATCGGCCAGGAAGACGGTTCCCCTGCCCAGATCGCCCCTGCCGCCCATGCCCATGCAGCCAATCCCGTCATCAGCCGTCGCATCGCGTCGTGTCCTTGTACGCATCGTCCCCTAATCGTCTGCACGCCCCGGAGTGTGCCCGCAGGGACGCGGGCGTTCCAGACGATCTCGAGACGATTCGCAATCCACGTCCTCTCCCCCCCGCCCAGCTCGTCCCGGCGGCGGATCCGTTGCCGGAGGCCCGCCGGCCTCTTCCTCGCCCAGCACCCACCCCTTGGACCCCGCCACGTGCCCCGAGTTCGCCCGGAGGGGCGGTCTCTTCCCCCGTCGGGACCGGTCATGGGCCGCCCACGCGGCGGTTCCAGGACCCCGCGCCGGGTCCCCGCCGCCGCTGTCCCCGCGGCAGTGCAGCGACGATGCGGAGGGTCCGAAGGAAGTGGCGACGCGCGGCGACGTGTCTTCCTGCTGTCCCGGCACTATACTGCCGGCACGGCAGCGAGGCAGGTATACCGTGAAGCGGTACGTGTCGCCACCTGCCCCCTGTTGCGCTGGACCGCCCGCGGCATCGCGGGGCACGCATCTGCGCTGGACCCCCCGCGCCTGCCTGTGCGGACACGCAGACAGGGTCTCGCGGGCACGGATTGTGTCAGGATGCGGAGTATTGTGGGAGTCTTGGTGTATCTCGGACTCGACATCGGTGGCACGAAGTGCGCGGCACTGACGGGCACGTCCGGGGGTGAGGTATTGGCCCGGCGCGAATGGCCATCCCGGGCCGAGAGGGGTCCCGGGGCCATGATCGAGGAGTGCTGTCGGGCAGGGTCCGAGTTGCTGGCCGACGGCAGGCCCCCCGCTGCTGTCGGCGTGGCCATCGGCGGTCCATTGGACGCCGAACGGGGAGTGATCCTGGGTCCGCCCAACCTCCCCGGCTGGGACGGGATCGAACTCCGGTCCATCCTGGCCGAGCGGTTCGCCTGTCCCGTCAACGTCGAACACGACGCGGCCGCCTGCGCCCTCGCCGAATACGAGTGGGGATGGCGCCGGGCGCCCCGCCGCCTCGTCTACCTGACCTGCGCTACGGGTTTCGGCGCGGGCATGGTCTTCGACGGCAGGCCCTACTACGGTGTTCTGGGGCGTTCCCCCGAGGTCGGGCACGTGCTTCTGGACCCGGAGGGCCCGGAAGCCTTCGGGATCCGCGGCTGCGCGGAGGCATTCTGTTCGGCCCGTTCCCTGGGGCGCATCGCGGCCCATCGTTTCCCCGAACGTTGGCCCGACCCGCCCGAGCCGCGGCATCTCCAGGAACTCGCCGCGCGGGGAGACAGAGACGCTCTGGCGGTCATCGGACTCAATGCCCGCATGACGGGACGGGTCTGCGCCCTGTTGGCGGACCTGCTCCACCCGGATGTCATCGTCCTGGGCAGTCTGGCCCGGTACCTGGGCGGTCCCTGGGTGGAAGCGGTTCGCATGGAATGCGCCCGCCTGGCACTTCCGGACGCCGCTGCGCACTGCACGATTGCCCCGGCAAGGCTGGGCGAGAGCCTGCAGGACCTCAGTGCGCTGGCGGCTGCGGTACGGGCCCGGACATGAGGACCCGCACGGTGGCGCGGACACGGCAGGGCGCGGCCATCCATGGGCCCTTTGCGGCGGTGCGGCGGATTCGGGGTGAACCCCCGTGGAGTGGAGCCATGAGACACTTCCGCATCCCCCTGGATCTCCCCCACGCGGGGAGGATCACCGTGCGCCTCGTGCGGGTGCTGGAACCGGCCATCGATCGATCCAACCCGGCCCACCGCGCCGTCATGGACACCTGCATGACACTCCTGGACCACCTGGCGCCCTACGTCCTCTCCGGCGAAAACCCGCCCGACACCCGGGCGGAACAGGCAGCCGCCTATGCCGCCGATCTGGGCCGCGACCTCGTGGACGGCCTCGTGGCCGCGGGCCTGGCCCGGGACAAGGTCGGCCAGTGCATACGCAACCTCTTCGAGTGCCTGGAGTTGGGGGAGGAAGGAGCACGCATCTCCCTGCTCGCGGGGGAAAACCCGGACTCGATGCAGCGGCCGTGAAGGAGCCGTTTCAGCGGTACCGGGAGGCGGACTGCCACATGTCCGGATTGGCTCCGAAGTGCTCCTTCAGGGGCTGCGTGGCGGCGTCGAGGGCCGCAAGCACGTCCTCCCCCGGACACACCTGCATGGCACGGGCGTTCTCCCGCACCTGTTCGGGGTTCCGCGCACCCACCAGCACGGACGCGACGGCAGGCTGAGCAAGGAGCCAGGCGATGGCCAGTTCGGTCATGGTGTGACCCGACTGGCGAGCGATCTCCCGGATGGCCCGCAAGGTATCGAAGGTGAGCGGCTCGGCGCCCTCCCCGCCGTGCCGGGCCAGGGGACGGGCGCCGCGGAAATGGCGTGTGCGGGCCCGGCCTTCGGGGACATCCTCGGGCCCCCGGAATTTCCCTGTCAGGAGGCCCTGGGCGAGGGGGCTGTAGCAGGTGATGCTCACTCCGTGGCGTTGGCACAGGGGAACGATGTCGAATTCGATGGCCCGCCAGAGCAGGTTGTAGGGAAGCTGGTTGACTTCGCAGCGGCCGGCTTCGAGCAGATCGCCCAGGTCGCCCCGGCCGAAATTCGACACTGCGGCCAGGCGGATCTTGCCCGCCTGGCGCAGACGCTCGAACGCTTCGAGCACCTCCCCTGCGGGGACCTGACGCGCCGGCCAGTGGAGATGATAGACGTCGATGCAGTCCGTCGCCAGGTTTGTCAGACTGCGCTCACAGCTCTGGAGCAGGTCGCGGTAACTGCCCACGTGTCGGGGACTGACTTTGGAGCCGATGACAATACCCTCCCTCCTGCCCCGAAGAGCCTGGCCCAGGATGCGCTCCGACAACCCGTCGCCATATCCCTCCGCCGTATCGAAGAACGTGACCCCGGCATCGAGGGCCGCATGGATGGCGGCCACCGCGTCCCGCTCGTCCTGCGGCCCCCAGGTCGCATCCCCCACAATGGCCCAACAGCCCATGGCCACCGTGGAGACCGTCACTGCGCTCGTACCCAGGGTGCGGTAGGAAGAAGAAGTCATCGGGCGACAGCGCCCCCCTTGGCCGTTCGACCATCAGTGCGCCAAGGCCTGGAGGTCAGCCTCCAGGGCCTGGTACAACTCCTGCGACACCTGCTTGTCCCCCCACGTGCCCACCCGTATGTGCACACGCGTCGAGTCGGGCGTAACGGAGGTCAACCGAAAGCGCACCCTCACGTCGTGCAGGTCCTGGTAGCTGTAGTCGCTCGACTTGCCGTCGCAGCTTCTGGAACGTTCGATGAACCGAGCCCTGCGGCACATCTGCCGCAGCGCCCGGTCCACCTGGAAGTGGGGATAGGGCACCACGGCCCGATACCATCCACGCTGGTATGCCACCGTACCCGTCGTTCCCCCGACAGCCACCACCCCGCCCGTGATCCAGAGCGCGGCGCAACCCTGCACCAGCAGCACCGCAAGCAGAACCGTCGCGCAACAGGCAAGCCGACAGGCGTTTCTCATCTCGGCATTCATCCTCTCGACAAGACGTCTCCTGGACTTCGCCGGCCAGGGGCTACCCGCCATGGCGCAGGACCCCGGCTCGTCGCTCCGGAGCATACGGTAACACGGGTACGCGCCAGGACAAGTGCAAAACGGTCCACACCGCAATGCCTCCGTGCACACCGGCGCCGGCCGATTCCCCTGGAGGGCGAAGCCGTTTCGACGCGGGGGTGCGTCCGCACACCCCTTGCTCAAGGCCCTGAGCCCAGTCGAAGGGCTCCTGCTGAGC
>JAFGRS010000707.1 GCA_016935045.1 Lentisphaeria bacterium
GACTCTCTCCCGGATTGCGGTAGGTCCCGCGAGCCGAGCGGGACTCTCTCCCGGATTGCGGTAGGTCCCGCGAGCCGAGCGGGACTCCGGATTGCGCCACTCGGCTCGTGGCGCCTACTGGGAGTCGCCGGCAGGACCGAGCGGGCACCGGCCGCTCACTTCAGGATCGAGTCGGCCACCTCGCCCCGGAGCTGCGCCTCCCCGGGCTCCCTCTCGAACACCCCGTAGAACATCGAGCAGCAGTCCAGCCACAGCACCAGACGGTGAACATCCTCCTCGGAGAGATCTACGCCATGGTGACCCCTGTCGAGCATCGCGATCAGCTTCGACGCGCGCGCGCCGAACGCGCCAGGGCGCGTCCGGTAGCTGTCCCCGTAACGGGTAAACCCATACGGGACCAGGGCGTTGTAGGAGGCATAGAACTTCTGGGCGATGGGTTCCCGGCCCAGATTCGGGGCCTTGGCCGAGGAATCCTTCCGGTGACACGGCACGCAGTTGCGGTCCAGCACCGGCTGGACCAGGCGGGGATAGCTGAAGGGCCGCGAGCCCTCCACGTCGGGCGTCGGTCGGGAGGGCGGTCGACGCACGGCCAGGGGCAGGGAAGAGGATGTCCCCAGCGCATGGGACTTGTTCTCGTGGCAGCCCAGGCAGAGGACGCGTTCGCCATCCCGGGCGTAGGTGGCCGAGCGCATCGAGGTGATCGCCATGCCGCGCCCGTCCAGGGCCTGGAAGAAGAGCTGGCGATAGGCCGGTACCGTGAAGTGCGCGCTGCCGTCCGCCTCGACCGGGACGGTCCCCACGACCCAGCGGCAGGGCATCATCGAGTCGCCGGCCTCGGCGATGCGCCTGCCGGTCTCGTGAGGGCGCAGGCCGCCGCTGGGCACCGCGCATGGCAGCAACTGCAGGATGCGCAGGGCCTGGATCTTCGTGCCCTCCGGCCAGCCCACCTGGTAGTCGTAGACGTTGACCACCGCCATCGTCGCCTCGCCTTCGTCGCCGATGCCTACCACGCTCCGAGACGATGCCTCCGCGAGGGGGCTGGCAGCCCCGCCGGGCAGCGCCCGAGGCAGCAACGGAATCGGGTGCATGCAGGCAATGTCCGGATCGCGGTACAGCAACTCCCTGTTGCCGAACGCGTCCACCAGGTAGATCCCATAGTTCCCCGCCCCGCGCCGGATCGGAGCGCCCGACATGGCCGCGTCGTAGACGCAGAGATGGACCTCCTCGCTCAGGGGCCAGGGAGTGCTGTAGACCTGCCGGCCCCCCTGGCTCTCCGGGAAACCCACTTCCGGGGTGAACCGGCGTACCGGCCCCATGCCGTCGTCATCCGGGATGCTCGGGTCAATGACGATGATGGACCCGTAGGCCTGGCCGTGGTGCGGCGCGGCCAGACCGACATACTTGCGGGACCCGGGAATGGCCCGCACGCACAACTCCATGTCCGCGCGCGCCTGGCGGGGAGCATAGTTTCCGTGCAACGGCCGCGGATCGCTGCCGTCCAGCGTTGTCGTCCAGGGCATGTGCGCCACGCAACCGTGACGGTCCACGTAGTCCCACCGCGTCCACACGATGCGACCGTCGTGGCTCACGCTCGGATTCCACTCGTTGCTGTCGTGGAAGCTGAGGCAGTTGATGCCGCTGCCGTCCGGGGCCATGTCGTAAAGAGTGTACAAGGGGCAGGCACGGCCGCAGCGCAGGTACCCGCCCCGGCGCTCGCTGATGAACGCGATCCGACCGTTGGGCAGCCAGCAGGGGTCGAAATCGTTCCAGGTGCCGTCGGTGAGCTGCCGCAAACCCGTGCCGTCCAGGTTGACCGCGAAAAGATGGTAGCAGCGCTGGACATCCCAGTGGCCTCGCGTCGGGTCTTCGTGGAAGATCTGCTCCCTGCCGCCCTCGCGCTCGACGTAGGCGAATACGAGCCGCCGGCCATCCGGGGACAAGGCGGGCGAGAGAAAGGAACCCCCCTCCGCGTCCTCCCCGCTGATGGTCCTGACTCCGTCGTACCGCAGACCCGGAGGCCGGACATTGCCGCCTGCGAGCCTGCGGCCCCGCAGGCGACCCGTCTCGCACACCGAGCCGGCCAGGATATCGCGCACCCTCGGCGCCGGCCCGAAGGCGTCTTCCAGCACATACAGGCCCCCGCCAGGGTTCTGGCAGAGGCCGTAGAACTGGTCGCACATGTGCTCGTAGAAGGCGCGGTGCCGCTTGATGAAAACGATGTCCCGGAAGTCGAGCAGCGGGTTGCGGCAGGCGATGCGGCGGCGGAGCCGGCAGATCTCGTGATGCAGGGACCGCCGGGCCTCGACGTCGGCCACGGGCGTGTCCGCCACAGCGTTCGCAAGTTCGGCCAGACGGGCCTCGAAGGGTCCCCAATCGCCATCGAGCCGCCGTCTGAGGTCGTCCAGCAGGGCCTTGGACCGCCGCAGGACGATGTCGGCCGGGTCCCGGTCGCCCTCGACAATCAGAGCACTGCGATGGAAGGCCTGGCCGGCGATCTCGGCGGCAACCGAACCCTCCGCAGGGGCGTAGCTGGTGCCGTTCCAGTTCCGTTGGCCCCCTGCCTTGCACAGCGCCGCGTGCTGCCGCATGTCGTGCTGCAGGGTCAGAAACTGCTCGTCGAGTTCCGCTGCGTGTACGAGACGGCTGCGCAGCCGCTCCCAGCGTTCGTCCTCGACCGGCACACGGGTGGCCGCAAGATTCGCGAGTTCCTTCTCGAACTCTGCCCGCTCCGCCGCGTCCAGGAGCGGCTGTGCCAGTACGGCGCAGTCCCGGTACCGGCAGGCGCGGGCAAAGAGGTCCAGCCAACGCGCCTGGCCCACGGGAGTCTGCGCCGCAACCAGGCCGTCCAGTTCCCCCCGGAGCGGCGAGCCGACCGGTACTCCCCGCAGGATCGCACCGATCATCTCCCGCTCCAGCGACACCGTCTCCCGGGGTCCGAACCAGGCCCCGATGCCGTCCAAGCCGACGTCCGCCCGCAACCAGCCCGCCTGCAGGGCGTAGACCCGGCTCAGATCCGCCCAGGCCGAGGGCAGGGCAGGGGGCGTCGAAAGGACCCGGAAGCGCACCAACCCGTCGGCGCGATCCCTGTCCTCGCCGACGAACGCCTCGAAGCGTTCATACTTGCCGTCGAGGGCGAAACGCACGTCGCTGTCCGCGTGGACCCAGATGCCGAAGGCGAAGGTGCGGTCGCCAACGGTCAGGGGATGCCCCTGCCAGTTCTTGTCGAGCAGCAGTTCTCCCCAGCCGACGTGGACACTGGTGGGTTCGAGAGCGGTCAGCCGGGTGACCGTGCCGTCCCGGGCGATCAGCTTCGGCTCCCCCCAGATGTTGCAGTTGGCGGGATGCCGCTCGCAGATGGCGACCAGGCGCAGTTCCCGCAGCCCGGAGACGTTGACCACCACGGGCTTCGCCGGACCCTTCCCGTCCAGCGGACCGCTGTCGAACGGCTCGAAGAGCGAGTCCCGCGACGACGCCAACCGGCCTTCCGGGGAGCGCAGAAAAACCTCCCGCGCCGAGACCATCGCCTCGGACCAGGACGGCTTCGTGTCGGCAGCCGCCGCAAGGACGCAGGCAACTCCCAATACCACGGCAATCCCGCCCGGGGCTCGCAAACGGCTCATGGCACCATCCAACAAGGTGCGGATTCGGATACCCGCGCCACCGGAGAACGGCAACGGCTGCAGATCGTCTCATCCCTGCCTGGACTGGACCGCCCGCGCCTGCCTGTGCGGACACGCAGACAGGGCCCCGCGGACACGGACTGCCGCCGCCTACGGCCCGTCGCCGCCCCACCACCAGAGGTCCTTCTCATTGGTGGTGCCCGCGGACATGACGTCGATGTACTCCACGTGACCGTCCCCCATGCCGTAGACCGAACCCTTGCTGTGACGGGGCACTTCATTGGCGTTGGCGAGGCCGCCGGGGTACCCGATGATCCGACGCAACTCCGCCAGGTTCCAGCCAATGAACTCGTCCCAGTTCGCGTCCCTCACCGTGTCCCCGATGTAACAGGTCGCCGAGGGAGTCTTGACCTCGATCGTCTTGTGACAGGGCTCCCCGTTGTGGTACCAGCCGAAGAGCCTTCGCAGGCAGGCGTAGGAGTAGCTGTACTTGCCGACACTGTAGGCCTCGAAACGGTTGCGCGTGTCCGCCGGGCAGAGGTAGACATTCACGTCATTCACGTACTGGTCGCTGAAGCCGCGGAAACTGGTGTTCCCGCCCCACACACCGTTCGTGCGCCCGGGAGGCAGCGTCTCCTTGTTGTCGCCGGCATACATGATGATCCCCAGCAGGATCTGCTTCTGATTGCTGGTGCAGCTCGCCTGCATCGCCTTCGCCTTGGCCTGCTGCAACGCCGGCAACAGCATCGCCGCCAGGATCGCAATGATGGCAATCACCACCAGAAGCTCGATCAGCGTGAACCCGTTCCTGCGCAAACGTTCCATCGTGGTCTCCTCTTCCAGTTCCCGACAGGCTTGGGCCAAACGCCCGAAACACACATCAACCACTCAAACCACCCCTACCATACACCGCGTGATCTGCCATGCCAACACCGATCCGTACGTCGGCCGCCCGCCAGCCCGGTTGCCTGGCCAAGGCGTGCCGGCAAGGGAAGAGGACCAGAAACCAAGGGGACCAAAGGGACGCGGCGCATGGAAACGGATCGGGGATGAGATCGTCCGGCTTCCGCTCCAAGATGGCGCCGCAGCAGCCCTACCCGTAAAACACCCGCCCACCCCGCTGCCCGGAAGATTGTCCCCCGGCCCTCGCCACGCCCGGAAAACGGTTGGCGCGTCGCATCCGTGGCGGGTGTTTTACGGCCCTGGCGGAGTCCCCTGCGTCCCCTGCGTCCCCTGCGTCCCCCGCGTCCTCAGCGTCCTCCGCGTCCCTTCCGACCGACAACCCACGACCCGCCGGTCGTTTTCGGCGTTTCCTACCGCTGCGGCGGCCGTGCGCCGGGCCGAGGCCCCAGGCGGTGTGGATAGGGGTGCTTGCGATAGGCCTCCAAGGCCTTCGCCGTTGCCGGGTCTTCCGGGTTCAGGAAGGGCGTGTCTCCCAGGACTTTCTCGAGTCGCCGGCGCGCTTCGATGGCCTCGGGTTCCTGGGAGTCGGTCATTTCCCGGTACTGCCCCGGCTCACGCTCTGTCCCGCAGTCGTAGAGGCGCCCTCTCGGGTGACCCCCGACGGGATCGACGGCTTCGAGGAGCCAGCGTCGGTCTCGGACCATGCGTCCCGTGCCGATGCTGCTGGTGATGACGTCACGGGTCCGATCCGTCTCGCCACACAGGAAGGCAGCCAGGCTGCAGCCGTCCACGTCGTAACCCTCCGGCAGGCCGGCGCCTGCCAGTTCCGCAAGAGTAGGGAAGATGTCCGCGAGGCTGACAAGTTGGTCGGCAGGACCACGCTGCCGCAGCCATGTCGGTCCGCCGGCCAGGAGCGGGACGCGTGCCCCCTCCTCGGTAGCCCACGTCTTGCCCCACCCCGCGTCGCCGTTGTCGCTGGTGAAGAGGACCAGGGTGTGGCGCAGTTGGCCGGTTTCCTCCAGGGCCGTCAGCAGTCGGCCCACGAGCACATCGATGTAGCTGACGCACTCCGCCATGGCGCCGCCCTGGTTTTGACCGGGGCGGCCGGACAGGGGCGTCGTGGGCAGCTTGCCCGTGGCGGTGCCGTGGGGCAGGTTCATGGGGTAGTAGGCAAGAAAGGGGGCGTCCCTGTGCCGGCGGATGAAATCGACCAGGAAATCCGCACAGACATCTTCCCCGAAGAGGTCCGGGGACGTCGGCACCGCCTCACCGTTCCGGACCAGGCAAGGATGCCAGTAGCGCGAGGCCACGGGGCCGGACCAGCCCGGCAGCGCCCGATCGGACTCCCAGACGCCCTCGAAGGTCTTCCCGTCGGGCAGTTTGCCGTTGCTGACGTGATGGCAGTACTCCTGGAATCCCACTTCCGGGGAACCGATGCGGCCCCCCATCTCCATGATCTTGCCGGCAAGGGCGGTGGCGTAGCCGTGCTCCCGCAGCAACCGCGCGAAGGTGAGATGTTCTCGGGCCCACTGGCGGGCGGGGAACTTGCCGGTCGGGATCGCCAGACCGTTGTGGTAGATCCCCGTGCGATGGGCGTACCGCCCGGTCGCGATCATGGCCCGCGAGGGGGCGCACATGGGCGTGGCCCAGCAGGTGCGGAAGCAGACTCCCGAGCGCGCCAGGGCATCCAGGTGCGGGGTCTTGGCCCGGCTGCCCCCATAGCAGCCGAAGTGCCCCGGACTCAGATCATCGGCCATGATCACCAGGAAGTTCGGTTGGCGGGCCGGCGGCGCCGCGGCGGAGGCCCACCTCGACAGCGCCCATGCCGCGGCACCGGTACCCGATACGCCCAGAAAACCTCTGCGGTTCATAGTGTTGCTCCTTGCCTCAACCTGCATGATTCACCGCGAACCACGCGAAATACACGACAGGTTCATTCCGAACCGAGTGCAACACCAATCCCGGCGCCCCACCCTTCGGCTGCTGTTCCTTCGCCGGAGGGTAGGGGGGCGGGCGCCTACTCCTGCAACGGCCAGGACGCGCGGAGGGGACCGGCGTAGCATCCCAGCCGCTCCACGGGGATCGGTGCGAAGCCCAGCGTGTGCGCAGGTGACTCCGGCCGCAACCGGAAGTCATCCCGCGCGGGGTCGACGAAAAGGGGATCGGCAATCACGGAATGCCGGTCCCAACCCTCTTCCTGCCACGCCTGCCATTCATCGAGCACGTCCGCCTCGCGCAGGTCGACATCGTCGATCCACAGCGTGCCCTCGTCCTGACGCAGGGTGACGCGCAGGTAGAAGGTCTCGGTCATGCCCTCGTGGTAGTCCCCGTCGCCCGGCCGCGGAAACCGGAAGGACACCTCGACCTGCTGCCAGTCCACACCCACAAGTGCCTGGCGCGGGAAGCGGACATCATAAGCCTGGCTCCGGTATGACAGCGCCTCGATGCGCACCGGAGTCCGTTCGGCCCCGCCCCGGAGCCAGACGCCGAAACGGTATGCCC
>JAFGRS010000708.1 GCA_016935045.1 Lentisphaeria bacterium
AGCCATGTCCCCGGGGTTCTCGGGTGGACACATGCGGTGTGGCAGAACTCGTGCGGCATGGGGACCTACGGAGCTGACATGCGCCCAGCCCCGCTGCTTGCGGTTGCGCGCGCCAGCGCGCGCGGCTATGGTGGGCGGGTGTACCATGCGTCCTCAGGCGAGGCGCGGATGGCAGCGGGAAGTGTCGAAGAAGGATACGAGCATCATGTCCGAACAACCGATTCGCGTTGGGATTCTGGGTCTTGGCCGCAGTGGCTGGGGGATTCATCGTCGGGTCATGGCAGGAATTGGGGACCGGTTCCGCATCGTGGCGGTGACGGATGCGCTCCCGGAACGTCTGTCCCGGAGCGCGGCGGAGATCGGCTGCCGAGCCTACCGCAACGTCCGTGCGCTGCTGGCCGACCCGGAGGTTGAGATGGTCGTGGTGTCGACCTTCAACCACCTGCATGCGCCGCATGCCCTGCGGGCCTTGGCTGCCGGCAAGCATGTCCTCTGCGAGAAGCCCTTCGGCCTGACAACGGCGGACGTGGACGCGATGAGCGCCGCCGCGGCGAAGGCCGGGAAGGTCCTGGCCCCGTTCCAGCAGCGCCGCTATGAAAGAGACTTCAACAAGGTTAAGGAGATCATCGATTCGGGCCTGCTCGGGCGCATCGTGCACGTGCGCACCTGCTGGCAGTCCTTCAAGCGGCGCTGGGACTGGCAGACGACACGCAGGAGAGCCGGCGGCGCCCTGAACAACAACGGCCCGCATCCGCTGGACCATGCCGTGGCCCTCTTCGGCGAGGATGTGGAACCGGAGGTCTGGGCCGATGCGGGGTGCTACCTGTGCAGCGGGGACGCCGAGGATCACCTCAAGTTCATTCTCTACGGCAAGAATCATCCCACGGTGGAGGTGGAGCTGACCGATGTCTGGGCCTATCCCCAGGATCGCTGGACCGTCGCCGGGACCCGCGGCGGTCTGCGGGGAAACGAAAAACGACTCGAATGGCGCTGGATCGAAATGGAGAAGCTGGCCCCAAGGCCGCTGGACCTGCAGCCCACCCCGGATCGGAGCTACAACAGCGAGAAACTGGAGTGGCAGACGGATGCCTGGGAACCCTCCGGGGCCGTGCAGGCCGGAGGAGCCGGGGCCGCACCGCCTCCGGACGCCGTGCTGGCACTCTACACCGACCTCTATGGCGCCATCCGGCACGGCACACCCCTCCGGGTGACGCCCGAAAGCGTCCGCCGCCGGGTGCGGGTGATGGAAAAAATCCGGGCCGCGGCCGGCATCGCGGTGGGAGGCTGAGGAGGACAACGGAGCCTCCGGAGACTGGGAAACGGTGGGTGAGGACCTCCCGGCGCGATGCCCTTCCCGGAACGTGGCGGGTTGGTGCGGTAGGTCGGGGCGTCGGTTGCCCGCCCTCCTGCTCAGGCTCCGCGCCCGACGTGTCGTCTGCGTTCCGACGGGACAGAGAAACAGACCTCACCATGGGGATCGTGGGGCGCGCCCAAGGGGAACGCCCGAAGAAGAGGCGCTGGAGCCCGCCGCCTGCCTGTGCGTCGCACGCAGACAGCCCCTCGGCAGTATGCCGAACCGTACCAAAGGCAGGTGCGGCGGCGGATCCGCCTTCGCCGCGGTACGCTCGCGCTCCAGGCAGGGAAAGCGCGCGAGGATCATGGTTCCCAACGCCGCCGCCGGGAGTGACCCGGTGGAGCGCCGATGGGAGGGCGGAGAAGGGGCGCGGCCGCTCCTCCTCACCCCGAATCGGCGCTCCACTGCCGCAAGGACAGTGGCGGCGGGAACCCATTCGCCGGATCTCGAAACAGCACTGCCGTCGGGGCGGGCTGGAAGAACGGTGTTTGTGCGGTCATGTTTGCCCTGTCCCGAGGGTCCGCGGTGTTGGCAGGCATGGAGGTTTCGAGCGATGACATCCGGCAGTCTTGTCGAGCGGTCCATCAGTCGCAGACGGTTCCTGGCGGGCAGTGCCGGCGTGTTGGCGGCCCCTCTGGTGGTTCCGCACGTGTACGGGGCGCCGTCCCGTCCGGACATGGTTGTCGTTCGGGGAAACGGGGGCCTGGACCTCGATGCGGCGGCGTACGAACGCATGAAGCTGGGCTTCGAGCGCATGGGAGGACTCTCGTCGTGGGTCCGGGGCAAGCGTGTACTCCTGAAAATCAACGCCACGGAGCGCAGCAGTCAGGACGCCAACACCTCGACGGAAGCCTGCCGGGCGCTGCTGCGCCTGTGTCGGGAGGCGGGGGCGGAGACCCGGACGGTCCTGGGCCAGGAGTGGGGCGGTTTCGACAGCGTTCGGGCGCAGCGCCCGACCCTGCGGGCGTTGATCAAGGAGGATGGCGCGGAACTCATGGAGTTGCCGCACTACTGGGTCAAGGGTAGTGAGAGTGTCTACTCGCTGACCAAACCGGAGGGGGATGTCTGGCACGAACTCTGGGTTGCCAAGGCGATCCTGGAGCCGGATACGGTGTTGATCAACCTGGCGCGTCTGAAGAGCCATCCGCACTGCGTGTTCACGGGCTGCGTCAAGAACGTGATCGGCTTGACGCGGCGGATGTACGGTTTCCACAAGGTCGACGACGTCGAGTTCCCGCAGAACGCCGGGGACCCGGCCGACAGCGATGGCTGGCATGTCTTTGCGCGGAAGCTGGCCCATGCCTTCCGCGACGCCATCGGACCGCGCATCGCACTGCATGTGCTGGACGCGGGACGGCCGACCTTCGGCTGGCGCGGCCCTGCTCCGGAGCGGATTCATACCTTCGAGGGAGACACAACCGTGGTGGGCACGGACGCCCTGGCCATGGACGTGTTCGGCTGCGGGCTCCTGTACAAGCAGCGTCCCGACATCTATCTCGAACCGCTGGCGGACTGGGGTACGGGGGATTCCCCCTACGTGAAGGGGAACCGCACCAAGGGGAACTACCTGGTGGAATGCGGCAGGCTGGGGGTCGGGCAGGTGGATCTGGCCAAGGTCGACATCGAGGAGGCGGCCCTGGGATGAGGCGGGTTCCGCGCTCCAATCGTGGTCGGGTGTGGAGCCGCGGCCGACACCGGTGGCCGGCGCTGGCGGCGGCCATCGGTCTGGCGTTGGCATGGGGATGCCGGAGCCGGGCCCCGACTCCGGAAGGCGGAACCGGGAGCGTTCCCCGACGGGTCCTCGAGGCTCTCCATTCCTCTCCTCCTTCCGAATTGGTCTTCGAAGGGATCGAGGAGTACGTCGGGGAAAGACTCTACGACTACATGAACGGCGCCGCGGCGACCTACCTCGAATGCGGCTTCGCCGTGATGGCGGCCTGTGACGTCCTCCGGGGCGCCGACCGCGCCCGCGTGGAAGTGTACGAGATGTCGGCAGAGGAAACGGCAACGGCTCTGTACGCGGAGTCCGCGGCGGGCAGTGAGCGGGTCCTCGAGGCAGGGGAAGCGGGCTGTTACTGGTCCGGATTCGAACCGGAGGGTCTGTTCCGGCACGGCCGGTTCCTGGTACGCGTGTACGGGTACCCCGCCGCCGAGGGGGAGGGACCGGCGCTGGTGGCACGGGTCGCGGCGGCAGTGGATGGGGCTCTCCGCGATGCGGCGTCACCGGTCCCGTAGCGGGCCGAAGCGCCCCGGCGGGCGCGACGATGGATCCCGGCAGGGACGCGACGGTGCGGCCCGAGGCCATGCCTGCACCGATACCGCCCCCCCCCTCCCAACGAGTGCGGGTACCGTCAGATCAGGGATGCCCTCGGCCGCGGGTTCAAGACCCTGCCCGCACAGCTTCCCACACCCCGAACCGCAGGCGGATGAGAACGCTAGAAGGGAAACCCTTCGTCGGAGGGCTGCTGCGGCCGCTCGATGCCTTGGGTCGGGCCGGGATGGTAGGGTTCGACGGCCCGGTGGTGGATCGGGCAGGCCTTGACGATGATGGCCTTGGGGTGTTGGGGGCAGACGTGCTGGCAGGCGCCGCAGCCGATGCACGATGCCGGGGCCATGACGGGATACAGGATGCCGTCGCGTTCCACGGTGTATACGGCGTGGGTGGGGCAGACCTCGGCGCAGGCCCCGCAATCCTCCCCCCTCGAATAGACGATGCAGCGGTCCTGGTACAGGGAGGCAATACCGATCTGCGTACGATGCTTGGCGGCAACGCTGAGACGCTCGAGCGCCCCGGTGGGGCAGACCTCGCTGCAGCGGCTGCAGTCGTACTCGCAGTAGCCGTGCTCGAAGGAGAGACGCGGCTGAAACAACCCCTGCCAGCCGTACTCCAAGAGGGCAGGCTGCAGCACCCCCGTGGGACAGACCCCGAGACAACGGTGACAGGCAGTGCAGATGTTGACGAAGCGGTCCTGCCCGCCGGCACCCGGGGGGCTGACGGGAGGATCGGCGTCGGGCCTACGGGATGGGATCGCCCAGAGCCGTGCGGGCACGGCTGCCGCGAGGACCGCGGCGCCGGCCAGGATGGCCCTGCGTCCGGAGTCCGGCGCCGAAAGCACAGAGGGTGACCCCAGGTCCGGTCCCGGGGCTGCCTCGGTTTCGGACGCGGTTCCGGGATCGGGCGCAGGCAGCGGGGAAGGAGTGACCGGTCGGCCGTAGCCAACAGCCTGCACCGGGCAGAGATCGATGCAGTCGCCGCAGAGCACGCAGGCTCCCGGAAGGACCTCCGGGACCCGGTCGACCCCGGGGACCAGGCAATGTACGCGACAGCGGCGCACGCAGAGACCGCAACCGGTGCAGGCGTCCGCATCGATCCGGATCGCCAGGAGGGGGCGCCGGGCAAACTGCGCCAGCAACGCACCCACCGGACAGAACGTGGTGCAGAACACCCTCCCGTCGAAAACCGAAGCCACGGCAGCCAAGAACAGCAGACCGGCGCTGACAACCACCAGCCACAACGGCCACGTGACCGCTTCCCCCCCCGAAAAAACATATACGTCCACACGCTCGAGCAGAGATGCCGCACCCCGACGCGCCAGCGTGCCCCCGGGACCCAGGAGAGCCCCAAGGGTGCGCGTGCAAAGGCTGTAGGGGTCCAGCAAGGCAACGAGCAGAGGCGAGCCCAGGACCGTCAGCAGGACACAGGCCGCCAGGACCAGGAGCGGGATTCGGGCACGGCGCCGGGAGAAGGGGGGCCGCGGGCGGTCCTGGCGGCGTCGGCAGAAGCGCAGGGACCGAGCCACACCCCGCAATGCGTCCTGCAGCAGCCCCAGGGGGCAGAGCACGGCGCAGTACAGGCGGCCCATGACGAGGGTCAGGCCCAGCAGAAGGAGAAGGGTCAGGGCGGCGGCGATGCTGGTTCCGGCGAGCAAACGCAGGACGACCGGGGTCGCCTGGACGGCGAAAACCACGTCCCCCGCCCGGGCAACGGCGCTGCGCGGCGCCACAAGA
>JAFGRS010000709.1 GCA_016935045.1 Lentisphaeria bacterium
ATTCCACCACATGATGGTCGGCACCTGCCCCCGGCACGTGGCGCTCTGTCTGGACGCGCACTGGATTTTCCGCGGTGCCGGCAACTCCATGGTGGCCGTGCGGGATGTGGTGCGGCTCTATGGCCAACGGGTCGTCGAACTGCACCTCCGCCAGTCGGTCGGCGGCGTCTGGCAGGAAGTCTTCGGGCCCGGCGACATCGACTATGCCTGGATCCGGCGGCACCTGCAGGACCTCGGCGTGCAGCCCCACCTCGTGCTCGAACAGGCGGTCGAAAGGGCATCCCCGCAAACCCGCAACGCGGCCGCTGCCCACCGTGAGAGCTGTGCCTTCGCTCGGGAGCTGTTCGCGGCCACTGCCTGACCTGCATTCCCTGCCGCCGCCCTGCTACCACAGCGCCGCCGCGGCAAGGCCTTCCAGGGGCAGCGGAGCAACCGATCCCGGCACAGAGAGACGCTGTGTCCTTGCCCGCCTTCGGACGGGTCCCCTGCTCGGGACCGGAGCTCGGTTTCCAGGCTCGGACGCCCTTACAGGTCTGCTCAAAACACCTGCATAGGTGGAAAATGGAAGTGATGCCAGGTAGGCACCGCGAGCCGAGTGGCGTAGGCTCCCGCTCGGCGCGCGGGACCCGCTTGAGCCTGCCTCGTGGTGTCAATTCCGCTGCCGCCGGATAAGGTGTTCTGAGGCCCCCGGGTGGACCTCCTGAACGTACGGTCCCACGGCAGACGAGGAGAATACGATGAGCGGCGTGGACGTGGCGGTGGTGGTCGTGTACTTCGCGGCCATGGCGGGGATCGGATTCCGGGCCATGCGACGGGTGAAGGGTCAGGCGGATTTCTTCCTCGGGGGACGGTCCTTCGGCAGGCTGCTGCAGGCCTTCGCCGCATTCGGCGCGGGGACGGGCTCCGCGGACCCGGTGAATACGGCACGGACCACGGTGACCAGCGGGGTCAGCGGTATGTGGTCGGTGATGTACTGGCTGTTCGTGACGCCCTTCTATTGGATCGCGGGGGTCTGGTACCGGCGCATGCGGCATACGACGTTGGGCGACTGGTTCGTGGAACGGTACGAGTCCCGGGCCCTGGGGGTTGCCTACGCCCTCTTCGGGCTGCTCTTCTATATGGTCTATACCTCCATGCTCTTCACCGCCGTGGGCAAGGTGGCGGCACCCCTCATGGGCCGGTCGGACTTCGGGGGAGTCCCGATCGAATACCTGCTCATCCCGGCCATCGCCGCGGTCGTGGCGGTGTACGCCAGCCTGGGCGGCCTGCGCGCGGCCTACTGGACGGACCTGGTCCAGGGAATCATGATCATCGTGCTGTCCGGCATGCTCCTGCCTACCGGACTGGGCGCGCTGGTGGCCAAATTCGGGGACCCCGCCACCCAGGGACTGGGGCACGGGTTCCGCATCCTCCACGAACAGCTCCCAGCGGATTGGTTCCGCATCGTCGGATCGGCCGCGGCAAGCGAATTCCCCCTGTACCGGATCGTGGCGGTGGTCATCATCAACCTCCTCGGGATCGTGGTGAACCCACACTTCATCGCTACCGGCGGAGGCTCGGCCAAGACGGAGGCGGCAGCCCGGGTAGGGGTGGTCGCAGGGAATTTCATCAAGCGCTTCTGCACCATCGGCTGGACCCTGACCGGACTGATCATCCTGGCGCTCTTCGCCGATAACCCGGCACTGCTCGCGGATCCCGACCGAGCCTGGGGAATCGCGTCCCGCGAACTGCTGGCGCCAGGGTTCGTGGGCCTCATGCTGGCCTGCCTCCTGGCCGCCCTCATGAGCAGTGCGGACTGCTACACCATCGTCTGCTCGGCACTCGTGGTGCGCAACATCTATGTGCCCTACCTCGGACGAGATGCCGGCGAGGCGGAATGCCTGCGCCTGGGGCGCATCACCGGGCTGGTGGTGATCGCCGGCGCGGTGGCGTTGTCGCTGACCTACATGGATGTCTTTCGGCAGCTCACCTTCACCTGGATCATCCCAATGTGCTTCGCGGCGCCTTTCTGGTTGGGGCTGTACTGGCGCAGGGCCACCCGGGCCGGCGCCTGGGCCACATGCGCCTACGCCGCGGTCGTGTTCGGGGCGATCCCGATGCTGGTGCCGCGTTTCACAGACCTGGCTCGCAACCCGCGATTCACGGTGACCAACCAGATCGTGGTCACGGAACGTCGACGGGCTGCCGCCCCCTCCGATGTGGCCGCTCGAACCGCTGCCGCGGCGGCCTGGGACGCCGCCAACGCCCGCGGAGAGACAGACGGCCCCCGGCCGCTACCCCTGAGCATAGGCGACACCCTCATCGAAACCACCCGCACCGGCGGACGCCCCATCTTCTGGAGTGGCGCAATCGCACCCGTGAGCCCGGACCAGCCGCCGGCAACCGAAGCCGTCGACACCCGCCACCTCCCGGATCGCACAATCACCGTGCTGCGGTACACCGGGCCGCGTCGGGTAACCGGGACCTTCCAGCCCGATTTCCTGCTCTATACCTTCTTCGGCCTGGATCTGACCCGCGTCAGCAACGCGACCCTCGAAACTCTCACTCTGCCCCCCAAGATCCTCTGCCCGTTCCTCGTGATGGTCCTCGTCAGCCTGCTCACACGCCCGGCAACTGCGACAGCCTTGGACCGATACTACGCCAAGATGCGCACCCCCGTGCATCCGGACCCGGAGATCGACCGCAGGAACCTCGATGCTGCCTGGGCAGACCCTCACCGTTCCCTGCACCGGAAGCTCTTCCCCAACTCGCAATGGGAATTCCAACGACCGAACCGGGCCGATACGCTCGGGTTCCTGGCCAGCGTTGCGCTCTGCTTCGTGGTGATTGGACTCATGGCGTGGGTCGCCGCCATCGGCTCAGGAACCTGAGCTTCTCGACCGTGCTGCCGGTGCGGTTCCAGTGAGAAAGGCCAGAGCCAGAGCCAGGCTGGACGGCACGCCCCCGTACCGCCACTGGCTGTGACAGCGGAGATACACCCCATGCTCGATGCCTTGGCCGCGATTCTGATCGAGGGAGTCGACCCGGTGACCACGCCCGGTTTCCCGGAGGGAGTCCAGCGGATCGAGTACCGCAGCGCGGCCGATGGTCACCGGGATTGGGCCCTGTGCCTACCCCCCGCCTCAGGAGGCCTGTGGGTCGTCAAGATCCACGGACATGGCTCCCACGGCGATCAGCTGTTTACCCGGCCCGACATTCGCCAGAGCTGGCTGCCGTTGTTCACCAAACACGGCCTCGGAATCCTGTCGCCAAATCTCCGGGACAACGCCTGGATGTCTCCAGCCGCGGCCCGCGACCTTCAGGGGCTTCTGGCCCACGTCCGACAGCGCTGCAAGGCGCAGCGGTTCATCCTGGCCAGCGGCTCGATGGGTGGTACGAGCAATCTCATCTACGCTGTCCTGCACCCCGAGGACGTGGCCGGCGTCGTGGCCCTCTGCCCGGCCACCGACCTGACGACCTACCACGCCTGGTGCCGACACAGAAACGAAGGTACCCTCAAGGCCATCGCCGATGCCATCGAGACTGCCTATGGCGGACCGCCCGGGACCGCAGGACCCCAGGCGGAAAGCTACACGAGCCATTCCGCGGTACAGAATGTGGCCAGACTGACCATGCCCACCTACATCGTCCACGGAACCCGCGACCCCCTGATCCCGGTGTCCCAGCCCCGACGGCTCATGGCTGCCGTCGGGAAGGCTGCACACGTCGTCTACGTCGAGATCCCCGACGGCCATCACGATGCGCCCCTCTCCCTCATGCGCCCGGCCCTCGAATGGATCCTGCAGAAGATGGCAACCGAGTAGCGAGTCCAGCCAACGACCGCGCGGAACTCCGCCCGAAGCCGCCCGTATTCCGCCCTGAACCGACCAGCGGCG
>JAFGRS010000104.1 GCA_016935045.1 Lentisphaeria bacterium
AGGACCAGACTCCGGACCTCCAGCGACTGCAGCCCGGCCAGCCCCGCCAGGGGGGTCACGTCGCCCACCTTCTGCCCCCCGATGCTCAATTCGTTGAGGCTCGGAATCCCCGCCAGGGGCCCCAGGTCCGTCAGATTGCCGCAGGTGAGGGCGAGCCTCTGCAGGACCCCGAGGCCCGCCAGAGGCCCGAGGTGGCGCAGATTCTCGGACTCCAGGCTCAGTTCGGCGAGGTTGTTCAGGGTGCCCAGGGCCGTGATGTCGGTCAGATTGGGGCTCACGAGGCGGAGGCAGGTGAGGCTCGCCAGGCCCGTCAGCGGAGTGAGGTCGGTGAGGTTCGGACTCTCCACCTCCAGTTCCGCCAGGTTGGCGATTGCCGCGGCAGGGGTGAGATCGGTCACGGCCCCGGAGTCGACACGCAGGACGCTGAGGGCCGGCAGACCTGCCAGGGGGCCGAGGTCCGCCAGAACAGGGCTGCACACGGCAAGCCGGGCCAGGCCGGCCAGGCCGGCCAGCGGCGTCAGGTCCCGCACCATGCTCTCGCGCAGCTCCAGGGCCGCCAGGCCGGCCACTCCCGCGAGCGGACCGATGTCCTCGAGGCAGTCCGCCGCCAGCACCAGGTCCGTCAGGTTCACGCAGGCCTCGATCCCGGTCAGGTCCAGGATGCCCCCGTCGACGGCCTCCAGCTCCGTGACCGTGGCCAGCAACGCCGGCGTGAGGTCGTCCTCCGGCGCCAAGCCCAGCTCCCAACGCAGCGCACGGGCCAGATACGGGTCCGCTATGGGACCGTCGTCGCCACCACGGACCCCCGGCAGCGTCACGCAACAAAGTACAGCCAGGGCCAGCAACCCCTTCACCCACTGCCAATGCACAGACCTAGCCGGAGCGCTCATGGTGATACCTCTGTCCTCTCCTGCTGCGATATGGGCAGCGCCAACTCCACGATCCCCTTCGAGGGGCGACTGCCGTTGCCGCGATCCGCGATGCCCATCCCGGATACGGTCGCGTCCACAATCGTGTAGTATATTGCCCCGGCGTTTGATGGCAACCCGGTTGCCGGCGGCACGGTAAGGCCTCAGTCAAACCCGCGAGTACCCGCGCGGCCGCGGGCGTTCCATCCCCCATGGAGCGCGAGCGTACCGCGAGCATCCCGGCGTTGACTGAGGCATTACGCGGCACGCAGGGCGGTTTCAAGATCCGAACGCCGCCGCCGGGTTTGTCCCGGTAGAGCGCCGATCGGAGGGCACAGTGGCGGCGTACGAAGCGCCCGCGTCCTCTTCGTACTTGTCGTGTCCTTGGTGGCGAAGAGAATCCGGAATGCGAACAACGGCATGCAGGTGGACGCTCGATCCATCGCGCCACTGATCACGACGTTGACCCCGTGGAGGGCGAGATGTCCGAGACCTTTCCATTCGGCAGTCAGTATCTGCGCGGGTTGACTCCCCACCCCGAAGACTGGGAGAGCGATCTGGCGCGGATGCGGGAGTTGGGTTTTACGCACCTTCGCGCCTGGCTGGTCTGGGGGGTGCTGGAGCCCGAGCCCGGGCGTGTGGATCTGGGGGCGATCGATCGCCTGCTGGACCTGGCCGGCCGGCAGGGCCTGTCAGTGATCCTGCTCTTCCATCTGCACGGCTGTCCGGAATGGGCCATCCGGGCGCACCGGGAGTGCTGGTATGTGGACAGGGGCGGACGGCCGTTCGAACCCCAGCCGCGCTCCAATACCCCCTCCGGCGGCTGGCCGGGGCTGTGTCCCGACCACGCCGTCACGGTCACCCTCGAGACCAAGTTCATCCGTACCGTGGTGACACACGTGGGGCACCATCCCGCCCTGTACGCCTGGGAACCCACCAACGAACCCCACATGTGGACCGACATCGAGCAGAATCCCCCCGGCGTCTTCTGCTACTGCCCGGCCACCCGGTCCGCCTTCCGCCACTGGCTCCGGGCCAGGTACGGGGACCTCGAGGAACTCGGGCGCGCCTGGGGCCGGCGCCTGTCGTCCTGGGATGACGCGCGGCCGCCCACCTGGCGCTTCGGGTATGCGGACTGGTGCGACTGGCGCACGTTCACGGCGGACGCCATCGCGGAGCACACGCGTCGTCGGGCCGAGGTCATCCGGGGGCAGACGCGGGCCCGCGTGATCGCCCACGCCTGGGGCGGCGGGACGGCTCTGTGTGCCCATCTGGGCGCCATGGCCTTTGACGACTGGAAGCATGCCGAGTTGGTGGACATCTGGGGGTGCAGCGGTTTCCCGACGCGCCTGGGACACATTGTCACTCTGGGTCTGAGCATGGACAGCACCCGGGACGCGGCGGGGAGCAAGCCCTTCTGGCAGGCCGAGCTGGGGGCGGGGGATTACGGCAGTGGTCTGGAACGCAACGGGCGGGTCCGTCCGGAATGGATGACCCTCTGGAGTTGGGAATCCATCCGGCACGGGGCGAAGGGGTTGCTCTACTGGCAGTTTCGCAAGGAGCGCCAGGGCTCGGAACTGGGCGCCTACGGTCTCACGGACTATGCCGGCGAGCCGACCGCCAACGCCCACGCCGTGGCCGCCGTGGGCCGCGTCCTCAACCGCTGCGCGGACCTGTTCCTGGCCGCCGCGCCCGAACCGGCCCGGGTGGCCATCCTCTTCAGCTATCAGAGCTATATGGTCGACTGGGCCGAACACCGCACCTGCTCGCTGAGCATCGCCGCCCTCTCGGGTTGCTACCGCATCTTCTGGGACCGCAATATTCCTGTTGACGTGGTCCACGAGGAACGCCTCACGGCAGACAGGCTCGCCCAGTACCGACTGCTGCTCCTGCCGACCCCCACCGCCCTCGACCCCGCCGCCTCGGCCCTGCTGGGAGAGTACGTCGCCCGGGGAGGCTGCGTGCTGTCCGACCCCTACCTCTGTGCCCTGACCCCGGACAAGGAGCTGGACACGGAAATCCCCGGCCGCGGACTGGCCAACCTCTTCGGCTGCCGCGAAGAGGACATCCGCCGCGCCGCCGGGGAGGTCCCCCTGCTCCTGCCCGACGGCCGCACGGGAGTCGTCCGCGGCTCGCATTTCCAGGCAACCTGGCTTCCGTCCCCGGAGTGCACCGTCCTGGCCCGGTACGCGGACGGGCGACCGGCAGTCCTCTGCCGGAGAATCGGCAAGGGCTGCGCGCTGATCAGCGGCCTCAACCTGGGCATGGGCCATGCGCCGGACAGCAGCCTCGGGGATGATCTGCGCCTCTCGCTCCGGGGCGGCAGCGGGGACGACATCGCCGCGGAGTTGGTTCTGGGGATCGCCCGGGACGCGGGCGTGCGTGCGCCTCTCGATGCGCCCGAGGGCATCCGGGCCGGCCTCCTGAATCTGCCCGACGGGCGGGCCCTGCTGCTGGCACTCAACCTCTCTGACGAACCGGTCACGGGGCCCGTCACCTTCCCCGAACGGGCCTTCGCGACGGCCCTGCGCCTGGACAACGAGGAAACGACGCCCGCGGCCGCCGCGGGAGGGGTGGACATCGATCTGGCCGCCCTGTCCGCGGCGGTCTTCCTGCTGGCGCCGGACCCCGCGGGCGGTACCGCGCCAGCACGGTAGTGTGCTGTCGGCCGGACGCGGGGGGGAGCCTCCTCTGCCCGGATGTCCCCACCCGCCAGACCCCTGCGGGCCGCCGCGTTCAACGTAGCCCTGAAGCTCTGCCTGGTCCGCTGCAGAAACGGGCGTTCCGGCTGCGCGTGCCGGTGAGGTCCGGGACCCGGGAAGGGGCCCTTTCCGCCCGGTACTACGGGACTGGCGGCCGTTCGAGTTCGAGCAGGCGCGGCGTGTCGGCGACGGGCAGTTCGATGCCGAGCCTTCCAGGCGCCGCCCCGGGAAGTCCCCGTACCGGCACCTCGCGGTCCTGCAGGGGATCGTAGAGACGGTGGAGAACGACCCCTTCGGGCACGTTCCCGAGGACCAGGCGCCAGGGCATCTCGGGCATGGGACTGGTGATATCGTACGTCATCACGTAGACGGCCACCACGAACCGATCCGGCGATACCTGGAAGGGCAGTACCGCCAGGAGTTCCCGTTCCCACAGCGGCGGGTGTTCGCCATCCCCCTCGAACACCTTTCGTCCCTCCGTCAGCGCGGTGCCCTCTTCCACCGCGAGCTGCACCGGCGCAGCCACCGGCACGCTGCGCGCGAACGCGCCTGTCAACCGGCGGAGTGCGGCCAAGGGCGGGGTGGCGACATCCGCGAAGCCTGCGTCCACCGCCAGCGAAGGCAGGGCGCAGGGCAGCAGGCCCATGCCGCCCGGTTTGCCGTCGTAGGCGCAGTAGTAGTGCAGGACGGCTACCCCCTTGTTCAGCCAGAAACAGAACGAGCGCAGGGCGCAACGGGTCTTGAGATCCCAACAGCCGGCTTCGTCGTGGATGCCGCATTCCGCCGGGACGACACCGTGTTCGGTCATGCAGTGGCGGAAATCCCCCGAACCTTCCGGTCGGTTGCGGCGCGCCTCGGGATGGAGCAGCCGCATGAGACTCTCGGTCTGCAGAAACGTGTGCGCCCAGCCTTCGGGCATCCGAATGTCGTGTGTGGGGACGAATCCCTCCAGGCAGCGCCAGGGCTCCTTGGGGGCCTGCTCGCGCTCGGGCATGCGGCGGGTGCCCGTGCCGTAGGGATGGTAGCTCTGTCCCCCCATTCCCGGGGGCAGACGGTCCACCCGGGTATGGAAGAAGGTGGTATTCGAGAACCCCCAGATACAGGCGGCGCGCGGGGCGCGCCGGGTGACGAGTTCGACGGTTCGCCGCCCGATCTCCCAGGCGTGTCCTCCGGGGTTGAGGAAATCGGTTCCGAAGCGCGCCTTGGGCGGCTCGTAGTACTGATTGATGCCGTGGGTGCCAAGGAATCGGGAGCCAAAGCTGAGTTCGTTCCAGATCTCGATGTCGAAGTCCTCGATGGCCGCGGTCCGGAGCGTCTCCAGCACCAGGCCGGTGTAGCGTTCCCAGCCCGAGGCCGTCTCCTCGAACTCCGGGGTGCCGACGGGATGGGCCGGCAGGTACTTGAGGGTGGCGAGGAGGATCTTCTCCTCGGCGGCCAAGTCCCTGGGCAGGGGAGCGCTGAGGGCGCACTCGCCGGTGGCGGTGTCCACGGCGGTCACGAAAACCTGTGCCGCGACATACTCCGTGAGGTTGCTCAGCCCGCATCTGCCGGGCTCGCTGCCGGCGACAGAGTCGAGCCGGACCGTCCGCGAGCCTTTCGGGGCGCCGGCCGTCACGCGGCGCTCCTCGAAACGGACCGGGCAGGGGACCCCGTGATGAGCATTGAGAAGGATCGTCGGCCGCAAACCGTGGGCGCGGCACGCATCCAGGCGGCGGCGGATCCGTTCCGGGTCCCTGAAGCCCGACTCGTCCCAGCGCACCTGTCCCCAGCCGATCTCGATCCGCGCGGCCGTGAAACCCGCTTCGGCAAGAAGCCGGGCGGCCAGATCCTCGTTCTCCGGGACGTTGAAGTTGATCCCGATGCCCCCGGCGAACTCCGCCCCGCTGCGTGTCTCCAGAAAAGCCCGCCAGGGCTGCCGGTAGTGGCTGTGCTTCGGCCACGGCACCTGCAGCTGCTCCGGATCCGTGTAGGGCCTCAACGGAAACTCCGCCGCCAGGGCCGGCCCCACCGCCACCGCCAACAGGATCCCACACCATGCCCTGGAACCCATTCTTCGACCTCCCATGCCCGCGCCCGGAATGACGGCGGCCGGTCGTCGTACCGGTCGCCTTCGCCGCACGCCTCGGAATTGCTACACATCTCATTGCGCTGCAAGGACCATGGACAATGGACCATGGACCATGGACCTATGCGGAGTGCCGGAGCCGTTTGACCATGTTTGAACGGTTGAATGGCAGCTGAACT
>JAFGRS010000710.1 GCA_016935045.1 Lentisphaeria bacterium
ACGGGGGACTGAACGGATGGACAATGGGAACACACCTGCCCGCAAGCGGCTGGGAGAAGCCGGCCGAACTGCCTCTGCCGCCCCAGGCCCAGAACCGGCCGGCCGCCGGCAATGGCACGGTCCTGGCGCTGCATGACTCGTCGCAAGCCGCCTTCCGCGATGACTCGGAATCGGACGATGCGGATGTCTGGCTGTACGTGTTCGACAACGACGGCGATGGCTGCGGCCAGCGTTTCGAGAAGATCCCCCCGTTCCGGGGCGGCACGACCGTCACCCTTGCCCGGGGCCCCCGCCGGAGCTGAGCCCGCGGCGTTCGCGTCCGGAGAACATGCGCCCCCCGGCCCCAGCGCCTCTCCTCCGGGGGTGCCGCGTGCGCGCGTCCCGTGATCCGCATGGTGCGGCCTGGCCTGTGGACGCCGCGGGCTTCGGCGGCGGGCTACTCCGGCAGGAGGTCGATGTAGCAGGTCGTCGTGTCGGAGGAAGTGCGCGGATGCCAGGGCCCATGGGCACGCCGCAGGTCGCGCCAGTCCTTGCCGCCGTACGCCAGCCGCACATCCAGCACGCACACCGTGTCACGCTTGCCGGCGGCTCCGGTACCCGGCCGGATCTCCGCGGTGTTCAGGCGCGCCAGGGACGACCGGCTGAGGGGGATGCGCACCGTGTCGGCATCCTTGACCGGAGCCCGGAAGGGACCGTCGCCGCGAAGCTCCGTCGGAGGCAGGACGCCGACCTCCGCGCCGTTGACCAGGAGGGCGGCCTCCACATCGACCCCGCACGCATCCACCACCAGCTCCGCGTTGCCCTCGGCAGTGAATTCCGCCGGCCGGCCGCTCAAGAGAAGGAAGCACAGAGTCTCGGTCCATTCCGTTCCATCGTGACTGCGCAGGGTCAGGTGGAAACGCCGGAATCCCTCTTCCTCCCCGGAGAGGTCGAGGTCCGCCGAGAAACGCGAGCAGATCGGAGTCCGCAGGAAGGGGACATCGGCCGCCACCTCCCCTACCCTGATGTTCAGTCGCGCGATCTCCTCCCCGGCATCGTAGAACCCACCCCGGATCTCGGCCTTGGCGGCCACGGCCTGGCCCGAACGCGGCCGGTCCAGGGTGATGGCGTGCGGCACACCCGTGGCCTTGTAGAAGGTCTCCATGCCCTCGGGACCCGCCAGCACGAGGCGGTACCCCGGCTTGCGGTCGCCCGCCGAGGTCTGGGAAAGGGAGCCGCTCTGCCAGCCGCCGCGGCCGGCGAACTGGAGCGTCCCTTCGGCGTGTGAGTGTCCGGAGAAGATGGCCCGGACCGGGGTCGTTTCGAGTGTTTTGGTCAGCTGGGGGTCCCCGGCGGGCCAGTGCACGAACAGCAGCACGGGGGTGTTGTCCGGCAGCAGCGCGAGGTCGCGTTCGAGCCAGGTTGCGGCCGAAGGGGGGACGCCCCAGGACCAGGTGCCGTCCCTGGCGGTATTGAAATCGATGCCGACAAGATGGTAGCCGGCGTAGTTGAACGACCAGCGCAAGGGCCCCACGATGCGTCGGTAGAGGCCATAGCCGTAATCGGGATGCGTCGGGTCCTGCTTCGTGGCCGCTCGGACCCCTGCCGGCTCGTGGTTCCCTGACGTACAGAAGAGCGGCACCGGGAACCCGCGTGTCAGCTCGTGGAAGAGTTCGTAGTCCGCCCTGGCGGCCGGGAGTTCATAGCTGTCCGCCAGGTTCACGAGATCGCCGGTGAGCACACAGAATCTGGCACTGCCGGCCAACGCACCCATCTCGGCTCGGAACTGCTCGAAGAGGGGTCGCCCGCCCCTTGGGACGTGAGGATCCGTTCCGTGAACGAACACGAAGGGAAGGGACTGCGCATCCGCTCGCAGGCCGAAATCCAGCCGTTCCAGGTCCGTGTCGGCATCCACGCGCTGGAACCAAGCCGTCGTCGGCCACGTCCGGTTGGGGAAAACGACGGTCACCACGGGTCCGAGGCCCGGCTGCAGCTCCGCGTCCACCGCGGCGTCCAGGCGGTAGTGTCCGTCCGTGCCGGTGACCGCGAAATGCAGTCCGTCGGTTACGGGCACCTCGGCCACCCCCCCCTCGTCCGCGTCCCGGGTCCCGTTGGCATTGGCGTCAAGGAAGACCACCCCGGAGACCCCGATGCCGCGGACGTCCGGGAGGGCTCCCGCCAGTGTCAACGCGCACAGGACGAGCCCCAGGGATCTCCGGCAGGACACATTCCAGCTCATCGTCACGGCCCCCGGTGTTGACGGTTGGTCCACGGACTGCATCGCATCCCTGCTCTTCTACACCCATGGCGCCGGGCGCGCAACGGACCCCGCAGTGCAAACACGCCGGGCTCGGGAATCGGCTCGGCACCCGGCACAGCCTTGGCAAAAACCGGCGGCGAGCCGTCCCGGATCCCTGCGGAATGCCGCGTGCGACGGCCACTCCGTGCGCCCGGCATGCCTGCGTTCCCGCGCGGCGGGGACGGGATCAGAACCCGGCGGGGGTGCTGCGCGCCGAGGCCCGGATGTCACGGTATGCCTGCTCCATGCGCCGGATGCGTTCGGCCTGCTGAGGTTCGCTGAACCGGTTCCGCGTCTCGGCGAGGTCCTCGTCGAGGTTATACAGCGCCACGGGCCGGTTGTGCTCGATATCGAGGACCAGTTTCCAGGGTCCCTCGCGCAGAGCATGTGCCATGCCGTCGCTGCCGGAGTTCGCCCCCTTCCGGGCGATTGTGTTCCAGGCCCGGTTCTTGGCTGCCTGACGTTCGTTGGGGGGTATCTTGCCGCGGGCCTCCCCGGCGAGCGGTTCCGGGTCCTTCTCCGTGAAGGCATCGCGGCCGGGGCTGCTCTGGAGCAGCAGCGTCCCGCGGACGGGCTGATCGTCGCCCCGTTGCCCCGCCAGCACGGCTGCGAGGCTGACGCTGTCGAGCATCTGGTCCGGGGCGAAGCTCCCTCCCGCCAGTTCGACAAAGGTGGGGACAATGTCGTGGGTGCCGATCAGCTGAGTACACACCCTGCCTGCCGGGATGCGCCCTTTCCAGCAGGCCACGAACGGGACCCGATGACCGCCCTCGTGGATGTGTGACTTGGAGCCGCGCAGGCCGGCAACGGCGTCATGCCCTTGGGCACGTTCGGCGGGGATGCCGCCGTTGTCGCTCGTGACCACGACGAGGGTGCGATCGAGGATGCCGCGGGTCTCCAGCGCCTCGACGATCTTGCCGACCACCACATCCACCTCCATGACCATGTCGGTGTGGGGGGTCATCCCGGTCACGCCCTTCACCGGCGTGCCCAGCAGGTCATCGGGAGGGGTGTAGGGGCCGTGCGCGCCATCGGTGGAGAGGTGAACATAGAACGGCCGATCCCCGTCCTGGTCCATGAACGCCACGACCTTCTCGACCAGGCTGGCGCCGACCTTCCGGCTGTCGTAGTCCGGCAGGCCGGGACCGGGCGCCGGGACGCGGCCGCCGTTGAGCGCTCCGACGGCCAACTGGGTCACCCGGGCCGGATCGCCCGCCACACGGTTGTTCTCGAAGAACATGTAGGGCGGCGCCTGGTGCCCGCCGAGCAGAACGTAGGAATAGCTGAAGCCCCACTCGATGGGGCCGGTTCTCATGGGTTTGCCGAAGTCCACCGTCCCGTCCGGTTGCGTCTCGAATTCGCCCCCGAAGTGGAGCTTGCCGAAGAGTCCGGTGCGGTAACCGGCGTCCTGCAACAGGTGTCCCACGGTTTTCTGCCCGGGGAGAAACTGGGGTTTCTGGTTCCAGCCCCAGGTTCCGCCGGGCTGTCGCCCGCGCCAGGTGTAGTTGCCGGTCACCACCGCATACCGAGTTGGGGCGCACAGGGCCGCCGGCGTATGCGCGTCGGTGAAGCGCATCCCCTCGCGGGCCAGGCGGTCAATGTTCGGCGTCGGTATCTTGCCGTCCGGGTTGTAACACTGGAAATCCCCCCAACCGATATCGTCGGCCATGATGAAGACGATATTGGGCCTGGAAGCGGTCCCGGGACCGGCCGCGGGAACCGCCCCGCCGGCCCCGCAGGCGAAGACCAACACCCACGCCAACAACAGCCGCTCGAACCCGACGCCTGTGCCGTGCATGATCCGCACCCTCTGCCGCGATGAACTCAGTGCCGCGCGCAACCGGAAACCAGGGACTATGGACCATGCACCATGGACCTGCAAGCCGGAGGCGCCCGGCGAACTCAGGGCTGTTTTAAGATCCCAACGCCGCCGCCGGGCTTGTCCCGGTGGAGCGCCGATCGGAGGACGGGGAGGGGGTGCGCCCGCGCT
>JAFGRS010000711.1 GCA_016935045.1 Lentisphaeria bacterium
CGCGCGAGCCGAGCGCGACGGTCTTGAAGTAGGTCGCGCGAGCCGAGCGCGACGGTCTTGAAGTAGGTCGCGCGAGCCGAGCGCGACTGTCTTGGGGATGGGATTGTGCCACTCGGCTCGTGGCACCTACTTGGGCGCCGGCCGGTACGGATGTCCGAGTCCAGCGGGACGATCGTGACCTGCATGAGACGGGTAGTTATGGCCCGACTCCTTCAGCGACGGCACTCATTCGCTCACGGCGGGGCGGATCTTGAGTGCGAAGTCCTTTTCGAACTGTGGCAGGGGGATGGCGAGGTTTGCCTCGCCGCTCCGGACCGTCAGCGGTCTGGTTTCGGCGACCTGCCCGCGGGCGACGTCCCAGAGTTCGACGGTGTAGTCCCCGGCGGCGAGGGCCGGGGTTTCGAAGAGGGTGTCGACATGGGTCGCCGGGCGCAGGTTTTCCGCATCGCTGAGGTAGTAGGCGGCATCGAAACCCCAGGCAAAGAGCCGGGAGTTGTCCCGCAGTTCGTTAATGACCAGGCTGCTGCTGGGGATTTCCCGTAGGGCGGGCCGCAACCCGCGGCGGTCTTCCCCGTCGCTGTACCGCCGCAGCGCCGTATGGAAGCCATAGAGGTCCTTCTCGTCGATGAGGGCGAACCACCAGAACATGGGTGTGGCGGGCGCCTCGTGGAAGAACCCGGTCCAGATTCCGAGGTGTGCCTGGCGGATGAGGTTGCCCATGCTGTCGGCGTGGGGGGAGCCGCCGTACTCCGTGATGAGGAGCGGCTTCTGCTTGCCCGCGGCGAACTCGTTGCCGCCGCGCAGCATGGCCAGCAACTGGGCCGTGCCGCCGCCCTGGTAGTAGGCATCGGTGGTGAGGAAATCGAGTTCCGGCAGCGTGGCCACGGCATCGTTGATGCGGTGATATCCGAGCATCCAGTGGGTGGTGACGAGGTGGTCGTAGAGGTCGATCTGCTTGAGATACGCGCCCATCTCGCGATGCCACTCGGCCATGACCGGGTTGGTGTAGAAATCATAGCTCGTGCCGGTCAGGTCGATTTCGGTGAAGAGCTTCCAGGTGAGGATGTTGGGCGAAGCTCCCCAGCGGGCCACGATGTAGTCGCAGAGCTGTCGGAAGGTGGCGCGGGCCCGGTCGTTGCTGAAATACTCCTCGCAGTTCGCCAGGAAGCCGCCGTTGGCGGTGTTGTAGGGGCTGCGGGCCCACTCGGTGTCGTTGAGGGCCCCGAATTTGCCATGGTTGTGGAACACCAGCAGGAGCTGGATGCCGTTCTTCTCCGCCTCTTCGATGATGGCGTCGAGCATCCAGGCGCGGTAGGGGTTGTAGTAGCCCACCCCGTGGAACCCCGGCGCGTCGTTGATCCACTCGAGGGCCAGCCACCAGGAGGACATCCAGACCTCGACCATGTCGATCCCCGCCTCGCGGTAGCGTTGGAAGAGGCGTGCATAGAGAGGCAGGCCTTCATCCCGCCACACGGAGTAGGGAGCCACCCGCAGGTAGCGTAGGTCGAACGGGCTGCGCACATTCAGCCCGATACCCCAGAAGTGGCTCCCGTCCTCCCAGGCGAGGTATTTCGGGTGTTCGGCGTCCCGGCGCACGAAGCCGCGGTAGCCCGGCCGCGCGGCCTGGGCCGTGAAGGGGATGCCGGGAAGGGAGATGGTGCGTCCCTCGACGGTGGCCGACACGGCCATGGTGTGTCTGCCGGTGCTCCTGGGGCAGTAGCGAACCTTGAAGCAGGGCTGGCCGTAGGGGGTCAGGGCCCGGGTCATGTCCGCGATCTGGGGATCGTGCAGGAAGCCTTCGTAGTAGAATCCCCGGACTGTTTCGGTGCTTCCCGCCGGCGTGGTCACGACGGCCTCGACTCGGACGCTTTCGGCCGCGAAGGGGTCCCGGTAGTCGTCCGTCAGGCGGAAGGTGACCTCGATGCGTTCCCCCAGCCGCGGCGCCCGGGGAGCGACGCGCAGGTCCGCGATCCCGTGCTCGGTGGTGACCCGGCCGGGCTGGAGGAGGGAGACGTCGAGGAGGAGGACCTCGCCCTGATAGGGATCCGTCGAGCCCGTGTCGGGTCCGATGGCGCAGCCGAATTCGAGGAGGCTGCGAGGGGTGAGCTGGTGCCAGGGCCGCTCGTGGCCGCAGGGCTCCCACTGCTGGCTGGCCTCGGGTCCGGCGATGGGCACCGTCACGGCCACCACGCCACCCCGTTCGGGCGGCGCCGGCATGCGGATCTGCCGCCAGAGGTGGTCCCAGTCCTTGCTGAACAGGGTCAGGACCGTATCCTCGGGCAGGTCCTGCGGGAAGAAGAAGCGGAAGCGGAGCTGCTGCCAGCCTTCCCAGGACTGCTGCACCGCGGCGACGAACTCGGGTTGGGACGGGAATGCCAGCGGCAGGCGCAGCCAAGTGCCGGTGTGACCTTCGGGGGCGGCCACCGTTTCGAGCTTGGCAATGACCGCGCTGCCGTCGGCTTGCCACTGGCGGCGCTGCCAGCCGCCGGGACCCTCCCCGAAGGCGGTCAGGACGCGCGGGTCTTCCTCCCCGGCGGAAGGGCCGCCGGCGAAGCCCAGCAGCCCGAACCATGCCAACGCGGCAACGGTGACCCATGGGACACGACCCGGGTACAATGGTCTGCTATGGCGCTTCTGCATCACGTCATCCACGGGGCTCACCTGCCCCAGCTACCATGGAGCGGGTGCGGCAAAGGTCAACCGGCTGCCGCCAGGATCGGGACGATCTCCCCGAGCGTCTGGAGCACCACCACCTCGCCGTTGTGTTCCGGGGGACCATTGCCGTCCCGGGCCAGCCAGGCCGCCCGGATGCCGCAGGCGCGCGCCGCCTCGACGTCTTCCCGCCAGGTGTCACCCACGTGGAGGACCTGTTCGGGCGCTACGGCGAGGGCCTGCACCGCGCGCTGAAAGAGCCGCGGGTCCGGTTTCTCGATGCCGTGTTCGGCCGAGATCAGGATGGGGTCTGCCCAGGCGGTGAAGCCGAGGCCGTCGAGGAGCGGGCGCAGCCTCAGGTCCCAGTTGCTGATCAGGCCGATGCGGATGTCGCGTTCGCGGCAGGCCGCCAGGACCGCCGGCAGGTCCGGATCGACCCGCCACGAGGTCGGCCGGGCGAAGGTCTCGTAGAGGTCCTCGACGAAGGTGCGCAGCGGTCCGTCCGGTACCTGCTCCCGGGCGAAGATCCCGCGGTTGACCTCGCACCAGAAGCCGATGGCTTCCTCGTGGGTGGTGCCGTACACCAGGCCCTGCCGGCGCGACTGGCAGGCCTGCCAGTGGGTGCGGAAGGCGGCCTCCACGGCGTCGGGAACCAAGTCCAGGCCATGCCGGCGTGCCGTACCCGCGTAGATGTGCCCCAGGGAGGGACTGGGGAAGATCAGCGTATTGCCCACGTCCAGCGTCAACGCCGAGACCATACTCACGCCCATGTCTGCGGCCCGTATCCCAACGGGACCCGTCCAGATGCCACTCTCGCCGAGAAGGACAGGCACACAGAGGACGCC
>JAFGRS010000712.1 GCA_016935045.1 Lentisphaeria bacterium
ACGGCGGTGCCGTCGGCGCCGTGGTCGACGGTCTGCGGCGAGACGCCGTCGATCGTGCCGTTGGCCCCCGCGGTATAGGTCAGGGTATACCGCAGGATCGTGAACTCGGCGGTCACGGTGATATCCGCGGCGACGTTGGTGTCCTGCCGTGCCGCGGTGGTGACGCCGTCGCTCCACTGCACGAAGCCGTAGCCGGGGTCGGGGACCGCGGTGACGGCGGCGCCGTCGGCGCCATGGTCGACGGTCTGTGGCGAGACGCCGTCGATCGTGCCGTTAACGCCCGCGGTGTAGATAAGGGTGTACTGGAGGATCGCGAACTCTGCGGTCACCGTGATATCCGCGGTGACGTTGGTGTCCTGCCGGGAGGCGGTGGTGATGCCGTCGCTCCACTGCACGAAGCGGTAGCCGGGGTTCGGAACGGCGACCACCCCCGTGCCGTCGGCGCCATAGGTGACGGTTTGGGGGGTGGCCCCCGCGACCGTTCCGTTGGCTCCCGCGGTGTAGGTCAGGGTGTACTGGAGGATCGCGAACTCGGCGGTCACGGTGATGTCGGCGGCGACGTTGGTGTCCTGCCGTGTCGTGGTGGTCACGCCATCGCTCCACTGCACGAAGCGGAAGCCTTCTCCGGGGACCGCGGTGACGGCGGCGCCGTCGGCGCCGTGTTCGACGGTCTGCGGGGTGGTCCCGGTGATCGTTCCCCCCGCGCCGGCCGTGTAGGTGAGGGTATAGGTCTTGAGCACGAACTCGGCGGTGAGGGCCAGGTCGACCGAAACGGCGGTCACGGTGAGGGGGTTCTGGGTACTGAAGGTGGCTCCCCCGATGCTGGTCCAGCGGCTGAAGACATAGGTTGCATCGGGCACGGCGGTGACGGGGGTGGCATCGCTGCCGGCGGGGATCATCTGGTCCGTGGCCCCAGTCAGGGAGCCGTGCGGACCGGCGGCGAAGGTGATGTGAACCAAGCGCACGAAGATGGCGGTGAACTGCCTGTCCTCCGTAACGTCCTGCACTACCAGCGGGTTGTCCGTGCTGTACGTGGCCGCGGTTTCGTCGACCCAGCGCGAGAACACGTATCCGGTGTCCGGGACCGCCGTGACGGCCGTGGTATCGCTGCCCACGGGCAGGGTCTGGACCGTTTCGCCGCTCAGGGAGCCGTTCGAACCGGCCAGGAAGGTGATGGTGGCGTCGTTGCCGTCGATACTGGTCTGCGGCGTGGTCACGGCGATTTCCCCGCCGTCCTCGCGGAACTTGACCACGCCGGTGAAGGTCCGGGTTCCCAGTGCGTCGGCGGGCACGTTGAGCCGGTAGGTCAGGGTCACGGGCCAGGTTGTGGGCATGGTCAGCCAGCCGAAGAGCAGCGTTCCCGATGCCCCGACGGCGGGCTTGAAGAAGGGCTGCTCCGCACTGACGACGGACACGAACGTCCAGCCGGCGGGGATGGTCTCCTCGACCGCCAGGGTCGTCACACTCGCCGGGGTGGTATGGTTCAGGGTCACGCTGACATCCAGGGTCCCGCCCGCCGTGTAGACTGCCGCCCCGAAGGATCTCTGGGAGGTCAACGTGCCCTCCTTGGCATCTGCCTTGCCGGGCTCGGGGCCGGGAGCATAGCCATCCTCGGTGCCCTCGGCGCAATGATAGCCCCCGCTGTTGAAGAACTGGATGATGCGGGTCAGTTCCGGAGACATCTGGATCATCCAGTCCCCGTTCTGGTCGGTGCCGTGGGGAACACAGCACTCGCCCACCTCGGCACAGGTGTCGCCGCCGGTGGGGACGTTCAGCTCCGGGCCGTCGAGACGGTAGGCCACCGAACCGTCGAAACAGCCCACCTCGGACGCGGCCGGCACCGACACTTCGTAGCTCAGGGTACAGGGCAGTGCGGGGATGAAAATCCAGCCGAAGGAGATCGTGCCCGTGGCCCCGGGCGTGGGCGGGAGGTCGGGCAGGACGCTCCCCACGACGCCCTGGAAGACCCAACCCGGGGGCAGGACCTCCGTGACGGCCAGACTGGTCAGCGCCGCGGCGCCGCCATAGTCGAGGGTCACATCGACGCGGCAGGTCCCGCCCAGGGGAACGCAATCGGGCAGATCGCGGGTGGCGGTCACTCCATCCTTCGCCTTCCGCGGGGCACTCCTGGGCGCCTCCAGTCCCGGCGCGTAGCCATCCTCCGTACCTTCTTCGCAGTGGTAGCCGCCGCTGTTGAAGAACTGGATGATGCGGGTCAGTTCGGGGGACATCTCGATGGACCAACTGCCATTCTGATCCGCGTCGTGGGGCACACACTCGATGATCTCCACGCCCGTGTCGCCCCCGACCGCCACGGTCAGCTCCCCGGCGTTCGTGCGATAGGCGACCGTGCCGCCGACGGCCTTCGTTCCGGGCGTTTCGTCCGCAGGCACCAGGACGCGGTAGGTGAGGGTGCAGGGGAACGTCGGCATCACGACCCAGGCAAACGTCAGGACGCCGGCTGCGCCCGGGGCGGGCACGATTTCCGGGGCGCCGGGGCTGAGGAGCTCGACGAAGGTCCACCCCGGAGGCAGCGTTTCGTACACCGCCAGGCTGGTGACCGGGTAGGCCCCTTCATACTCCAGAGCCACGCTGACGTCCACCGTCTGCCCCGCGCCGGCCCGTGCAGGCAGGGAACGGGTCGCGGTCAGTGTCGAGGTGTCCTCGATCACCGTGCCCGCGATGGCGAAGGTGAATGGCGTCGCACCCCCGTATTCGAAGACGACGGGTCCGGAGAAGGTTCCCGCCGACGCGGCATCGAGCCGGATGGTGAATTCCCTGGACTCGCCGGGGGCCATGGGGACGGCGATCCACGCCGTAGGGCAGGTGAATCCCGGGGGTACGGTGGGGGGATTGGCGAAGAGTTCGACGGCGCCCTCGTTCCTGACCGTGAAGGTATGCTCCACCGGCGCCCCGGGGACAGTCACCCCGAAGTCCGTACCGTCCGCGGGGCCCGGTGAGCTGTCACCATCGGCAATCTGCAGACCGTTGCCCCACATGGTCACCGCCATGCAGGACTCGACGATGCCGCTGATGGCGAAGTCGAAGGGGTTCTCGTCCGCGTCGTTGGTCGCGAAGCTGAGGGTGCCCGAGCGGGCCCCCGCCGTGCCCGCGTCCAAGCGCACGGTCACATCATCGTAGCCGCCCGCCGGAATGCTGCCGCCAAGCGGCTCCGTAACGGTGAAACCGGAGGGCACGTTCACGGCGCCGAGGACGAGCGCGTCGGTGCCGGTGTTGGCGACCCGGAAGGTGCGGGAGACGGCGGTCCCCAGGCAGGTCGTGCCGAAATCGGTGCCATCCGTGGCTCCGGGTAGGGTATCCCCGTCCTCGATCTGGATGCCGTTGCCGCTGACCGTGATCTCGGCCGCGGGGGGCGGCGCCGTCTCCACTCCCCAGATCTCGATGTCGTCGATGTTCCAGCCGGAGTACGTCCAGCCCGAGTCGGTGGGTCCCATGCCCCAGCGGATCCGGAGCGTCGGGCAGCCGTCGGCCACGTCTGAGATGTCCATGGTCATGGGGACCCAGGAGGTATCCGTGATCTCGGCCTGGTTCTGCCAGACCGTTTCCCACGTCGTCCCGTCGGCGGAGACCTCGACCGTGGCATGATCGTAGATGGGCTGTTCGACGTTCAGCCAACGGGCGAAGCGGAGCTCGATGTCGCGCAGGCCCGTGCAGTCGATGGCCGGGGTGGTGAGGTAGCGCACCGGCATGTTGTCCGTGTAGTCGCCGAAGAGATTGTAGCCATAGACGTTCGGACCCGTGCAGCCGCCGGTCGGGTCGGGGTGACCGTAGGCCCCGCCGCCCCCGCTCGGCTGCCCGAACGCCCAGGCGCCCTCCGTGGTCCACCCCGGGTTGGAATCCAGGCTCCAGGCGTACGCCGCCGCCGGGGCCACGGGCGTCGCGGCGCGCTCGACGGTGTTCTCCTCCCCCGTCCCCAGTCCATCGCGCGCACGGACGACGTAGTGGTACGTCGTGCCGTTGGCGACGGCCGTATCGAGGTAGTCCAGGCCCGTCGTCGTGGCCAGTGGCGAAGCGAAGTTCTGGCCGCCGGAACTCGAGGCGCGGAACACGCTGTACGTGACGGGCAGACTGGCGTCGGCCGCGGCGCTCCATTCGAGCAGCACGCTCCCGTCGCCGGCGAGGGCCAGTGCGAGGCCGGCAAAGACCGGCGGCGCCGCATCCACGAGGAAGGTGTGGACCTCGGCGGGGGCCCCCGACGGCTCGCTGGCGGAATAGCCCGGAACCACGGCTGTGAGGTAGTAGGACACCGTGGCGCCGACGGGCTGGCCCGGAATGCCGGCGGCGTAGGAGCCGTCCTTGACCGGGGCCATGGGGACAGCCGTGTAGGCGCCCTCGCCGGCCCGCCAGAAGAGGGTCACGTCCGCGGCACTGTCGGCGGCGACGTCGGCGGCCACGGCATAGGGGCCCGTGGCGTCGCTGGTATTGGCGAGGGGAACATGATCGAAGAGAATGTCAACCCGGAATGTATGCCATGCTCCGGGGGCCCCCGCGGGATGGGCGACGACGCTGGCGCCGCTCTCGGCTTGGATGTAGTACTCGACCCGGGTGCCGTAGGGCTGGGCGGGGATGGCGGCGGCATACGCCGTCGACGACTTGGCGGCCGACATGGGAACGGCCGTGAAGGCGGCTCCCGGTGTGTTCCGCCAGTAGAGTGTGACCGCATCCACTCCGGTTTCCGCGGTGACCGTGGCGGTCACGGGATAGGGACTGGTCCGGTTGGCGGTGTCCGCGAGAGGCGTGTGCTCGAGCTCGAGCGGGATGGGGAAGAGTCGTACGGTGGGATCGCCGAAGACATGATAGACCATGTAGTAGTACTCGCCCATGGAGGGGTAGGCAGCCACGGTCTCCTGCAGGGCGAAGTCGACGGCCTCGGCGACCGCGGCGCCGGGGTTCTCCCAGAAACACTGGAATTCCCGGCGTTGGAAGGTGTCGTCCTCGTACCAGCCCGTGCTGTCGCTGGCGCCCACGTAGACGACCGCCCGGGCCGTGGTCTCGAGCCACTCCTCCGCGAAGCAGTCATCCAGCTCGAAGGATCCCGTCAGGCAGCAGTGCCCGAACACGACCGGGGCATCGAGCACGTTCGTCAACCCGGCCAGGTGGGTGGCGCTGTAGCCGAAACGGTACCAGCTCAGTTCGCTGCCATGCCCCGAATAGGCCACCAGATCCGTCCCGGCGTTGATATGCCCGGAGAACTCGGTCACCGTGCCGTTGGCGCGGTAGTACTTCTCGTTATGATAGGAGGGATCCATGTAGTTGCCGATGACGAATTCATGGGTGCCCTCGGCGATGTTGTTCTCCCAGGTGTCGCTGCCTCCGGTCAGCCAGGTCGCATCCCTGTGCCGCGCGGCTGTGTTGAAGGCCGCCAGTTTGTTCACGTATTCCTGGATCTCGGTGCCCGAATCGAGGGAGATCCGGCCCATGTGGAGGTCCTTGCCGAGGTAGTCGTCGAAGGTCTCTCCCGGGTCCATCAGCGCGTAGGGCAGGTCCGAATGGGCCGTCGTGTTTCCCCAGGAGGCATAGGCGGTGTTGGTATAGGTGGGGATCCACTGGGTGTCACCCAGCAGGACGAGGTACTCGGCCCCGGTCGCGTCGTATTCCGTGCGGATGGCGTTGCGCACGGTCTCCGCCGCCGGAGTTCCGGTCAGACGCACCTCGATGACCGCATACCCTTCCCCGTTCTTCAGGGCACGGAAGTCGCCATAGGCGGCGTCATGGTCGGCATGGTGCACCACGATGAGGGGAACACCGGCAGACGCCGTGGAACGTTCGAGGGTCACATCGAGGACGGTGGCGGCGCCTTCGCTGACGACGACGCCCGGGACGGTCTGCGGCTGGTACCCCGGCGCCGTGAAGGTCAGGGAATAGGTCCCCGGGCGCAGAAGGCGGTAGTAGTCGCCGGCATCCGGGTCCGTGAAGACGCGTGACGACCTCCCGGCGACCGCCACGGAGGCGTAGAGGGGTGCCCCGGTGTCGGCCCCGTTCACCACCCCCCTCAGGCCGGTCTGCACGCTCTCGACGTACGCCAGCATCGCCTCCCGGTTGTCGTCCCAGAAGGAGTCCAGGGTCCCGGAGGCCGGCCTCTTCACAGCCGAGATTTCGAGGGTCAGGTCGATGCAGCCGGTGTAGCGGTACTGCCAGTCCTGGATGCCGCCGACGACCACGTACCAGGCCGCGCCGTTCGTGACGCCGTGGGTGAAGGTGGGGCTTGCCCACATGGGTGGGTTCCGCGAGGCATAGGTCTCCGCCAGCCAGAGGCAGACGTCGTCGTCCGGCGTGGGCGAGGGCACGCTCCCCATGCCGTCGTTGTCGTAGGGGTAGTTGGCGACGAGGGCGCCGCCGTGGAAGGTGGCCGAAAGCACGAAGCCGTGGGCCGCGGACCACTGCATCATGGCCTGGACCTCGGGCGGGCGCCCGGTGAGGTCCATCGCGGGACCCGAGAAGACCGTCCCGATGGCCTCTTCGACGCCATCCGGGAAGGAACGGTTGAGGTCATAGCCCGAGGCGTTGTAGCGGCTCACCGCGGTCAGGCCGTCCGGGTTCATCACCGGCACGAGCCAGAGGTCCGTCGTGTCCACCAGGGCGGTGAGGCGGCTGTCCGTGCCATGGGAGGTCAGCAGCAGCTCGGCGAGGCGCAGGCACATCTCGGCGCCGACGGGCTCGTCGCCGTGGATTGCCCCCACGAACTTGACCTCGGGCTCGGCCTCGTCGAGGCCCGGGTTGTCGGTAATGCGCAGGGCCAGGATCGGGCGCCCCTGGACGCTCGAACCGAGGGTCTCCAGGCGACAGAGCCCCGGATAATCCGCCACGAACTGGGTCAGCATCGCCTCCACGTCGGCGACACTGTGGTAGCCCGCCGTGATCTTCGCGTCGGCCGCGCCGGGGACCTGCACCGCAATGGGCGTGACCCGGAAGCCGTCCGCAACCAGGGCCGCCACCTCCGCGTCCGAGGCGTAGAGAACCGCCTCTCCGGGGCGCACCGTGGCGATGTCCAGCCCCCTGGCCTCGAGGGCGGCCAATGCCGTCGCGTCCGCCAGAGAGACCTCGACGATCCGGACCGGGCCGGGCCTGGGGCCGGCGGCCGCGGGCAGGCGCGCCTCAGCCACGCCGATGGCGAGGGTCAGCGTCTCCGGCCAGGCAAGCTCTTTCCTGGCGGGATCGTAGGCGTAGGCATCGACATGGACCCGGACGAAACGCCGGCCGCGCTTCACGTATGTCTGCGTCGAGACGCCAACCGTCGGCGCCTTGGCGGCTGTCGGCGCCGGCGCTTCGTACCAGGCCCGGTCGAAGACAAAGGGCTGTGCCGCCAGCGCTCCGGGAAGCTTGGGCACGGAGGGCTGCAGAGGATACACCCAGTGCGGGGTGGCGGCCCGCGCATAGGGGCCCGCAGTGGCGGATACCGTCACCTCGCCGCGGCGGGGCACCTCGATATCGTCCACCAGCACGGGCAGGTCCGGCCGCCCCAGCTCCCCCCCGTGGCCGGCGTCCCGCACGCCAAGAACCGTGAACGACAGCCCGTCCGGAGATGTGCGCACCCCGAAGAACGGGGCCGGACAGGCGTAGCGTACCTCCAACGGCCCCCCGGCCTTGGCGGCGGAGAGCCTCTCGAAGGCCGGCAACACCGTCGCCGAATCCCCCGCACGCAGGCCCCCCGCGAGCGCCACAGAGACCAGGATCACACCGAGACGACAGTCAGATCGTTTCATCGGTTTCTCCACCAACGTCTGGGAATTGCTACACATCTCATTGCGCTGCAAGGACCATGGACCATGGACCATGGACCTATCCGGAGTGCCGGAGCCGTTTGACCATGTTTGAACGGTTGAATGGCAGC
>JAFGRS010000713.1 GCA_016935045.1 Lentisphaeria bacterium
CCCCGAACGGACCGCCGCGGGCGGCGCACCGTTCACTCCCGCCGCGAGCCAGGCCAGGGGCGTCTTGAGCACGTGGTTCACCGGCCCCGTGTAGGGGCTGTAGATCTTCTTCCACAGCAGGAAAGTCGCCACGCCCGCGGTGAAATGGGGGAAGTAGAACAGGGTCCGGTAGACCGTCTGACCGCCGAGCACCCCCGAAAGCAGAATCAGGCACGCCACCCCCGACACCAGGATGACCGTGGCCGTGCCCGCGGCCCGACTGACCACCAGGCACGCCGAGCCGCCCAGCAGCAACGTGGTCACCAGGATCCCCAGGCGCACACGGCGGGTCGTGCCGGAGCCCAGATCCCGGCTCAGCAGCAGCGCCGCGACCAGGCTGCCGGCCACGCTGAAGGGGATGCCCATCATCAGGAACAGGGTGTTGCCCAGGTAGCGGGAGAAATAGCGCTCCGAGGCCAGGCGCCCGAAGTTCTCCAGCCCCACGAAACGCAGTTCGGACTCGCGGAAGGTGTTGTGCAGCCGCAGGTCCCAGTTCGTGAACGCCATGACCAGGCTGAACACCAGGGGAAACAGGGTGAACACCAGGAAGCCTGCCACGTTCGGCCCGATGAAGGCCAGCCCCGTCGCCAGTCTGCGCCTGTCCTGCCGCCGCACTCTCATTCCGCCGTCTCTCCCGGGGCCTCGTCGAGCCAACCCTGCTCCCGATACCAACGCCGATGGAAGGGATTGGCAATCCAGGCCGCGGGCACCTTCTCCCCCGACCTCCGACGCTCCTCGATGGCGGCCTGGATCGCCTGGGCCTCCTCGTACCGCCGCCGCAGCTTCGGAGACTCGCGCAGGGTCCGCTGCATCTCCTCGTTGATGCGCTCGGCCGCCAGCCGCGAGGCCTCCTCCGGATTCATGCGGTCGTTCATCACCTCCTCCTCCGTCTCGCTGTCCACCCGCAGGACCGTCATGGGCAGCACGAAGGGCGAGAAGCTCTGGGTGATGGCAATGGTGTTGGCGGCGTCCGCATAGGCCTCGTGGCAGCCCCACTCGTTGGGATGGTCGGGCGGCTGACGGAACAGCTCGCTGCGGGTGTAGACCGGGTTCGGCGGCAGGGCGTCGCCATCCCGAACGATCTGCATGTTGTAGTCCTCGTCGGCCATGTAGGCCAGGAACAGCTCGGCATAGCGGCGCTGCCGCGACCCCGCGAAGACCGTGGACTGACCGCCGCTCAGGGTGGTGTTGGGCATGCCGTCGTGGGGCGGTTCGCTGACGGCCAGCGGCAGGGCCCCGAACTGACGGAACAGCATCAGTGCCCAACGCCCGCTCGCGAACAGGGCGTAGCGGCCGCTCTTGAACAGCTGGAACGACTGCCCGCCCCAGCCCCCTTCCGTGTCAAACCCGGCCTTGTCCGCGGCGCTGGGGAGAATGTGGTCGTCGTACGTCCAGCGGTGGATCAGGGCCAGGCAACGGGCATTCCGCGGATCGTCCAGGACGCAGACCGTCAGCGTCTCGTTGAATACATCCAGTCCCATGCTGCGCCGGAGTTCGCTCTTCAGCGCCCGGTCGGCAAAGAAGTACTCCCGACGCCCGCCCGGGGGGTTGGCCGCCGCAACGTAGGCCCGGCCCAGGCGCTCGAACTCCGCCGTGTCCCAGCGCGAAGGGGGGGGATCCTGCCCCACGCGCCGGAAGGCGTCCCGGTTGCCCCAGTACATGGTCTGGGCCGGATTCCGGGGGAAGGCATACTGCCGCCCCTCGTAGAACAGCGAGGGGCGCAGGGCCTCGTAGGTCCTGTCGGGAGTGAAACCGTAGGCCTCGGCACTCTCGGTGACGTCGGCCAGCATCCCGGCGGAGGCCAGAAACTGCATCTGCTGGCCCCCGTTGTAGGCCTCGATGACATCCCCCGCCACCCGCGAAACCCCCTGAACCAGCTTCTTGTAGAGGTCGTTGCTCGCCGCGTCCAGGCGCATCTCCACCCCCGGAACCATCACTTCGAGGGGAAGATCCCCGGGACCCGTCCCCGCGGCAAACGCCTTCGCCCCCGCGGGACTCCCCTCCTCGATCGCCCGCCGCACCGGCTCCGTCCAGCGGCGCCGGCGAAATGCCTCCACCTCGTCCATCGTCCGCAGCAGGTGCGACGTCCCGTGCCCCTTGCGAACCAGCCAGCGGTGGTACAGGGCAATCTGCTCCGGACGAGCCGGCGCCGGGTCGATGACCCAGTAGATCACCGGGACCTCGTTGCGCTTGCCCGGCTCGGTCACGTAGGTGACCAGACCCGCAATCAGCAACGCTCCCGCGCAAAGCAGAAAAAGCAGCCGCATGCTACGCCACTCTCCAGCAGAACGCACACCGCCCCTGTCCCCTCCGCAGACCCCCCGCCCAATATGCGGCAACCCGCCCCAGGATGCAACCGTACCCCCCCGACCAGGGCTGTTTCAAGATCCCAACGCCGCCGCCGGGCTTGTCCCGATGGAGCGCCGATAGGAGAGCGGGGAGGAGACCCGGCCCCGCTCCCTCTACACGAATCGGCGCTCCACTGCCGCAAGGGCAGTGGCGGCGGGAACCGATTC
>JAFGRS010000105.1 GCA_016935045.1 Lentisphaeria bacterium
AGGGGATGGGGATACGGCTCGGCGGAGCCTCGCCCTCCAGGGGATGGGGATACGGCTCGGCGGAGCCTCGCCCTCCAGGGGATGGGGCTCAAGGGGGACTTTCCCCGCCGGCCTCGTCCTTTTCCTCGTGCTGCTCCCCGTCGTCTTCCTCGTCGGCGTTTCGCCGGCCGGGCAGCACGAGGTGGAGCAGGATGGCCGTGAGGCCCCCGACGGCGCTGCCGGTGCGCACCACGGGCTGCAGCCAGCGGGGAAATGCCGTGGCGAGTTCGGGCAGCATCGGGGCGCCGACCCCGACGGCCAGGGCGAGACCCACCAGGAGAAGGGTGCGGTTGTCCCGCGCCTCCCGCAGGGCGATCTGCAGCCCCATGGCCAGCAGCAGGGCTGCGGCCACGACCATGCTGCCTCCCACAACCGGCGCGGGGAGCGCCGCGATGAAGGCGGCAAGTTTGGGGGACAGGCTGAGAAGGACCAGCAGACCCCCGGCCGCCATGCCCACGCGGCGGGAGGCGACCCCGGTCAGGCGTACGAGAGCAATGTTGCCGCTGTAGGAGGTGTTTGGCGTGGTGCCCCAGAACCCGGCCATGGCGCTCGCGACGGCATCGGCGAGGATCCCTCCCGCAATCCGCCGTGGCCGGTCACCCGGGCTGCAGCCGCCGATCGCGGCCAGGGCGTTCATGTCGCCGTAGGTTTCGAGGGTGGTCAGCACATAGGCCAGCGCAAACGGCAGGAGGAAGCGTCCGTCGAAGCGCCAGCCGGCCCAGCCGGGAAGAGGCAGGGCGGTCCACGAGGCGGTCTGCACGCCCGCCCCCTCCAGCAGGCCCAGGCATCCCGCCGCGACCGTCCCCGCACCGATGCCCACCACCACGGAGCCGAGGCGAAGGAGGGTCCGTCGACTGAGAGCCGCCGCCAGCGTGGCGGCCACCGTCAACGTGCCCGTCACCAGATAGGGCCAACTGCCGAAGTTCGGGTGGCCGTGTCCACCGCCGAATTCCCGCAGACTCACCGGCAGGATCGAAAAGGCGATCAGCGCAATGATCGACCCGGTCACCGGCGCCGGCGCAAGACGATGGAAAGAGCGAACACAGCGACTTAGCACCGCCTCCACCGGGCTGAGAACCAGGCTCATCCCGAACACGAGGGCCAAACCACCCTCCTTCGCGGCCTCGATGCAGGGCTGGATGAAGAGCCCGCTCGAACCCATGACGCAGAGATAACCGCAACCGACAGGCCCCAGGCGAAAGGCCTGCAGCACCGTGGCCAGCCCGGAGACCAGGATGGCCGTGCTCACCAGCCGGGCCGAGCTTCCAGGATCGATGCCGGCGGCGCGGGCGATGATCATGGGGACCATCACCACCCCCGCGAACATCGCCAGGGCGTGCTGTCCGCCTGCCACGGCCAGGGGGAGGGGTGCCAAGCGGTCTTCGACGCCACGGATCACCTCGGCGCCAGCGGCGCTGTCCCTCTCGCCTTCCGCCGCCGTATCCATGCGTGTACCCAGTGCCTCCGCCACCCGCATCGGACCTCGCCCGTGCCATTCTCCGGCCGGAGCATTGCTGCGACGGCAGGCTCCCTGCCCGGTTTCTCCGTCCCTACTTCCCGCCGAGGAGGTCCGCGATGGTCTGCGCCAGGCTTTCGGGGGTCTTCGAGGAGCCGTAGCGCCCGATCACCTTGCCGTTGCGGTCCACCAGGAACTTGGTGAAGTTCCATTTGATGGCCTCCGACCCCAGAATGCCGGGGGCGTTGGCCTTGAGGTAGCCATACAGGGGATCAGCCCCGGGTCCGTTCACCTCGATCTTGGCCATGACCGGGAAGGTGACCCCGTAATTGACGCTGCAGAAGGTCTGAATCTCCTCGTTGCTGCCGGGTTCCTGTTTGCCGAATTGATTGCAGGGAAACCCCAGGATCACCAGACCCCGGTCCGCGTACGTCGCGTACAGCTTCTCGAGGCCCGCATACTGCTTGGTGTACCCGCACCGGCTCGCCACGTTGACGATCAACAGCACCTTGCCCTCGTAGGTGCGCAGGGAGACATCGCTCCCATCCGCCGCCTTCACGGTGAAGTCGTAGACGCCGCGGGCCTGTTCGGCGCCGCATGCCCCCGCCGCGGCCAGGGCAACCAACCATGTTCTATGCCATCTCATCGTCTGCCTCCGCATTCTGAGCCTCTTCGAGAGGGTCTCTTCCGGGTTTGTTCGTTTTCCGGTACACCCATGCCTCACGCATCCCCACCGCCGCACACCACCTCCAGCCGAGATCCTTGCTCCACGCGTTTTCCCCGCGGCCATTCGATGCGTCCACTGGGACCCAGCGCCAGGGTCCGCAGTTCCAATTGCCCGTAGAGGACCAGCAGCCGGGCCCGGATCCGCCCCCGGTCCGCGCGGATGCGGCAGGTCCCCCAGGCCCTGCCGTTGGACCAGAACCAGTTCCCCGGCACCCTGGCGAAGCCGAGATGCCGGTCGACGCCATCCCAGCGGAATCCGGAGAGGGCCGGCACCGCGGTCCAGGCGGCCATGGCGCGGGCATAGTGGTTGCCGCACTCCGCCTCGTTGAAGGGATTCCGGCGCTGTCCGTCGTAGCGGGCACGGATGGCGGCGATGACCCGCAGGCCGGCCTCCACGTCCCCTTCGTACAGCATGTGCGTCGCGGCCGCATACTCGAAACCGGTCATGACCTCGCTGAAGTAGGGAAAAGGCGAGGTGGGGCGGCCCCCGCGGGGGTAGGTCGCCATCAGCAGTGCCGCTTCGTCGTTGAGGGCAAAGGTCCGCATGTGGTTGACATGGGCGTGAAGGTCCTCCCGGAAGTTGAACCGCAGAATGGACCGCAGGGTCGTCTGCACGTGGTCCCGGCGGAGCAGGTATCCGAGGCCGCAGACATGGGCCACGACCTGGCCCACGAGTTGGTCGACCAGGCAGCCGGCGCCGAGCTGCAGATCGGGTCGGGCGAGGTCCCCGGCGCCCATGCTCAGGCGCGTGGCGGGATGGATTGCCGCCGCGGAGCCGGGCGGACGGATCTCGTGTTCGTAGTACTCGCCGTTGAACAGGTTCTCGTCCGTCCAGCGGCTGCCCTGTTCGAAGCGCCGGCGGCAGGTGGCCGCGAAGTCCGCATCTCCTGCGGCCAGGGCCATCTCCTCGGCCGCCCGCAGCGCTCCCAGGTACCAGCCCTGCATCTGCGGGTTGGGACCGTAGTACTCCACGTCCATGGTGTTGTGCTGGCATCCCTCCATGACCCCGTCACCGTCCGCGTCCCATCCCCCCGGCACCCAGGCGAACTCGAGGGCCCGACGGATCCCCGGCCACAGGCCCCGCAGCCAGGCCGTGTCCCCGGACAGCCGCCACTCCCGGTACGCCTTCAGAATGCAGCCCATCTGCCCGTCCGCGGCCGCCTTGCCCTGGCCCCGTTCCCGGTCCAGGGGCAACTGGACGCGGAAGCTCATGGCACCGGTCTCCGGATGGGTGGCGTGGAGGAATTCCACTTCCCGCATGCTCCGGGCCAGGTCTCCGAACAGAAAGGGGGTCGTGGTCTCGTAGTTCCAGACATGGGTGCAGGTGCCGCTGCAGCAGCCGCTGGTGGGGCTGCATCCTTCCCAGCCGTAGAGCGTCCCGTCCGGGGTGCGGAAACAGGTTTCCGTGCGCAGGGTACTGGCGTTGCACAGGGCCGCCTCCTTCACGACGGCGGGGAGGTCGCTGCCGCAGAATGCCCGCACGAAGCGGAGCGTGTCGCTCTCCAGCCTGGCCAGGTCGGGAATGACGCGGCGACCCACGTCCCAGGCATCCGCGAAGCGGGTCGTGTAGTAGTTGCCGATGCGGTCTTCGGGGTCGAGGCGTTTGCCGGCCGGGGTCTCGATCTCCCGAGGCGCCCAGTTGTAGCGGTTCGGGAAATGCCAGGTGATGAGGAACGTGATCGGGGTTTCGCTTCCCGGCGGGACCACCACGGACGCCGCCAGCGACCCGAACAGGGAGGCGGCATTCTGCGTCCCGGGGACGCCGTCCAGGCGGCCGTCCTCGGCCAGGTCGTCCAGGAGATGGAGCAGCGGCCGCCGCCAGCTCTCGGCCGGCCAGACGGGCTTGCAGGAGACATCCTCGGCCGTGGTGAGCAGGCACATGCTGCCGAATTCCCGGGCCAGGACATCCCCGCCCTCGGCGGCCAGGAACAGCCCGCGCATGCCATCCCCCTCCCGGAAACGGTTGCTCCGTTCCGCCCCCGCGGTCAGATTGCACAGGGAGCCGCAGACGGTCGCCTCGACCGGCGTGTCCCCCGGGTTGCCGAGGACGAAGCGCAGGACGGCGACGGGAAGTCCGCTGTCGTCCGCATTGCCTGGCACCAGGGGGTTGAACGCCTCGAGGCGCAGCCGCAGAGGGACATCCTCGTCCTCGAGGCATACCTGCGCCAGGGGATAGGCTGCGTGAAAGGTGCAGCGGCGAAAACGCGGCAAACCGTGGAAGGCCGCCTGGCAGCCGTGGGAACCCTCATAGGGGGGCCGAAGCACCCCTTCCACCGCCCGCAGGACCCGCGCTTCCCCGAGACGCCGGGCGCAGACGAGGAAAAGCGAGGGCGCGCCGTAATCCCGCAGACCGTAGTTCTCGGCTGTCTCCCCCGTCTTGTTCGGCCGGTTGCGGATCTCCCAATCGAGGAGGTTGCCTCTGCCGCCGAGAGAGACGGTTCCCGTGCCAATGCCGCCCAGTGGCATGGCGATACGGGTGAGGAACTCCCGCCGATACGAGCGCAGAACCGGCCAACGTCGATTGCGGCGAACCATGGCTGCCACCTCACCGCCCGCAGGCGCCCGACTCGTGAAAGCTCCGCGTGGAGCATGCCATTCGGGCCGGAACAACCCCGCACCAAAAAAGCCCGTCCCAGCGCGGTGGAACGGGCCGATGACTACAGCTTTCGACACCGGAGTGCAGCGTGCGGATCAAGGCTGCAACCGGTTCGAAACGAGGGAATTCATGTGTTTCGCGTGGTTCGCGGTGAATCCTCCGGATCAAGCCTCGACGGCCGCCTCGACGGCCGGCACGACGCTCACCCGCCGCCTCTCCTTGTCGAAGGAAACCACGCCATCCTGCAACGCGAACAGGGTGAAGTCCCGTCCGCAACCGACGTTGGGACCCGGATGGAACTTGGTGCCGCACTGCCGCATGATAATCCCGCCGGCACGCACGCTCTGGCCACCAAACACCTTGACCCCGCGGTACTTGGGACGGCTGTCGCGGCCGTTGCGGCTGGATGATTGCCCCTTCTTATGAGCCATGACCGACCTCCGCCATATCGCAACGAATCCAGAATCTGTCAGCCCCGCAGGCGCTCATTCCACGGCACATGCCGGAGGCTGTGAAAGGGTTACTATAGCGCCCCGCCGCCGCCCTGCAATCCGACTCGCAGTCAGGGCTGTTTCCGAGATGCCAACGCCGCCGCCCAGGGGTGGGGAATCGCCGGTCGACCTTCGACAGAACTCAGGTTCTGCGAGAGACCGTCTCCCACACTGGAGCCCGCGATGCCCGGCCGCCCCGGGCCGGGTTCGCGGTATCTTCCCCCCCCCCGCCGGAAAACCAGCGGTGGTCACGCCGGTTCGACAGGCTCACGGTCTCCGACAGGACCGCCCTCCAGACGGCGCGGGCCGTCCTCCGGCCCGGCCGAAATTCTGGGAGGCGGGTCCGGCGTCCCAGCCCCGCCCGGGGTCCCGATCCCATTCCGCCCGGGACCCGGAGGACCGGGCGCCTGGAGGGCCTGGCTGTGTCCCGGCCGCAATCCATGGCGTTCCGTTTTCCGGTCACGGCGGCCACACAGGAACGACCTGAGAATCGGCTCAGCAGGCGGTCTGCGCCTGGACGGGAGTCCCCCGGCCAGCTACCGTAGTCCGGACCCGAACGGGCACCCCGCCCGGGACGGGGCGACCGCAATGCCCGCAGTGTTCGGGAGGCAAGGATGGCATGACGAGTCTCCTGGTTTCTGCCCCCGCTGTCCGCTGCGCCGGGCCCCGGGCCCTGTGGTCCCTGGCCCTGGCCGCGGGTGTCTGCCTGGGGGAGACAGCATCTCCCCGGGCCCCGGCCGGCGTGAGGCCGTTGCCTGCGGGTGCGGTTCGCCTGCTTCCGGGTCCGTTCCGGCAACGGCAGGATGTCTGCCGCGCATACCTCTTGGACCTGGAGCCGGGGAGGCTGCTTTTCCACATGCACCTGGCGGCCGGTCTGCCGCCCCTGGCCGACGCCTCCTATGGCGGCTGGTCGCGGCATTCCTCCGGCATGGCAGGGCACTATCTCAGCGCCTGCGCATGGATGGCCGCGGCGACCGGGGACCCGGCCCTCGAACAGCGCGTCCGCATGGTGGTAGCCGAGATGGCCCGCTGCCAGGCCGCCCAGGACGGCGGCATCTACGCGGGGGTCTGGGACGCGAGGGACTGGTTTCCCCGCCTGCGGCGGGGCGACCTGCAGCCGCGTCCGGTGAATCCCTGGTATGGAATTCACAAGATCATGGCAGGGCTGCGGGATGCCTGGGAGTGCCTCGGCGACGAGCAGGCCCGCGACGTCCTTCTGCGCCTCTGCGACTGGGCGGTCGAGGTGACGGCAGCTCTCTCCCCCGAGCAGTGGCAGGAGATGCTGGCCGGCGAGCACGGGGCTCCCCACGAGATCCTCGCCGATGCCTACCTTCTCGGGGGCGACGGGGACCATCTGGCGTGTGCCCGGCGCTTCCGGCACGCGCAGGTCTTCGTCCCCCTGTCCGAGGGCAACGACGCGGTGCTGCCCGGGCTCCACGCCAACACCCAGATCCCGAAGTTCATCGGCTACCAGCGCCTGTACGAAGTGACCGGCGAAGAGGCCTGGCAGCGGGCCGCGCGGGGATTCTGGGAGAGCGTTGCCTCCCGGCACACCTGGGCCAACGGGGGCAACAGCCAACACGAGCGTTTCTTCGATCCGGGACGCTTCTCCGAGGCCCTTCTCGATCCCTGCGGACCGGAGACGTGCAATACGTACAATATGCTGAAACTCACGGCCATGCTGCATGGCCACGACCCCGGCGTGCGCTTCGTCGACTACTACGAGCACGCCCTCCTCAACCACATCCTGACCGCCATCGATCCCGGCCGCCCCGGAGCGTTCGTGTACTACACCCCCATGCGCCCAGGGCACTACCGCGCCTGCTCGACGCCGGAAAACAGCATGTGGTGCTGTGTCGGGACCGGCATGGAGAACCCCGGCCGCTACGGCAGCATGATCTACTCCCGTGACGACGACGGGCTCTACGTGAACCTGTTTCTCCCTTCGGAACTCACCCTCGAAGCCGACGGCATCGGCCTGCGGCAGGAGACCGCCTTCCCGGGAGAGGGTGCGACCATCCTGAGCCTGCGCCTGCGTGAGCCGAGACGCTTTGCCGTCCGTATCCGCTGCCCGGGGTGGACGGCGCCCGGCGGCCCCGCGATCCGGGTCAACGGGGTCCCCGCCGCTGTCGAGGCCAGGCCGGGCTCCTATGCCCTGCTGCGGCGGACCTGGCGGGATGGCGACCGGATCGAAATCGACCTGCCCCGGGGCCTGCATCTCGTGCCCCTGCCGGGAGACGACTCCTTCGTCGCTGTCTGCTACGGCCCGGTGCTCCTGGCGGCGGCACTGGGCAGCGAAGGCCTCGCTGAGGATGACCTGACCGTGGCAAGCGAGACCGGCGCCCCGGAGACCTGGAAGATCCTGCCCCTCGACACCGTGCCGGTTCTCGTGGGCACCGCGGAGGAGGTCCTCGCCGGCATCGCGCGAAGCAAGGGCCCGGGACTGCGCTTCCGGGTGGCGGCCGGGGTCGCCTGGCCGGAGCCCCTGGAACTGGCGCCTTTCTACACGGTCCACCGGCAGCGCTACGCGGTGTACTGGCCCCGCCTGAGCCCGGAGCGGGCTGCCCGGGAACTTCCCCGTCGCGCGGAATGCCGGCGTCTCTGGTTGGATCTGGACCTGCGCACGGTCGACCGGGTGCGCATCGGCGACCGGGCTTCCGAGCGCGCCCACGGGGTCACGGGCCGGTCCCTCGTCACCGGGGTCGCGATGGGACACGCCTGGCGCCATGCCGGCGATGGCGGCTGGATGGCCTTCCAGCTCGACGTCCCCCCTCACGAACCCGTCGCCCTGCAGTGTATGTACTGGGGCGGAGACGCCGGCAAACGAACGTTCGACATCCTGGCCGAGGAGATCCTCCTGGCCACGGAAACCCTCGACCGGCGCCACCCCGGGGAATTTGTCCGCGTCGAATACCCCCTGCCCCAGACTGTCCGACAGGGCCGGGAACGGATCGGCGTCCGTTTCCAGGCCAAGCCGGGACACGTCGCCGGCGGACTCTACGACCTCCGCATCGTCCGCACGGAACAACGGCCCGAAGGGGTACCCGGACCGTAGGCACCTGACATCGGGGAGCGTGGTTGGCAAGGGGCCGCCAGGCCGGGGACATTGCCGCCCGGGGGCCGCGCGGCGTACTGGCGATGGGGCCATGCCGCCCGGGGACCGTGCGGCCTACTGGAGGGCGACGCTCCGCGGAGCCGCATTTTGGGATGTCGCCCGGGGGACCGTGCGGCGTACTGGAGGGCGACGCTCCGCGGCGCCGCATTTTGGGATGTCGCCCGGGGGCCCGCGCGGCCTACGGCATCGCGAAGCGGCTGTTCTCCGTGCGGGCGATGATCTCGTCCTGGAGGTCCTTGCCCAGGACGTTGAAGTAGTCGCTGTATCCTGCCACCCGCACGACCAGGTTGCGATGGCGCTCGGGGTGCCGCTGGGCATCCAGGAGGACCTCGCGTCCGATCACGTTGAACTGGACGTGATGGCCTCCCATGCGGAAGTAGGACCGCACCATTTCGGCCAGGCGGTCCAGCCCGGCGCCTTCGAGCACCTCCGGCGCGAACTTCATGTTCAGCAGCGTGCCTCCGGTCCGGGAGTGGTCGAAGCAGGCTGCCGACTTGACCACCGCCGTGGGGCCGCGGCGGTCCGCGCCGTGGCTCGGCGAGATCCCGTCCGACACCGGCAGGCCCGCCCCGCGGCCGTTGGGCAGGGCCCCGCACACGGCCCCGAAGTAGATATGGCACGTGGTCGGCAGCAGGTTGACCTGGTACTCCCCGCCCTTGGTGTTGCGCCGTCCGTGCAGCGTCCGGTAGTAGGCCTCGAAGACGCGGGTGGCGATGGCGTCGGCACGCGGATCGTCGTTGCCGTAGGCCGGGCTCTGGTTGAGGAGCTTCCGGCGCAGCGGCTCGGCGCCCTCGAAGTCCCGCTCCAGGGCGTCCAGGAGGGCAGCCATGGAAAGGGACTTCTCGGCGAAGACATGCGTCTGCACGGCCGCCAGACAGTCGGTGAGAGTCCCCAGTCCCACGCCCTGGATGTAGGTGGGGTTGTAGCGTGCTCCTCCCTCGTGGTAGTCGAGGCCCTTCTCGATGCAGTCGTCCATGACCACGCTCATGAAGGGAGAGGGGAGGTACGTGGCGAACAGCCGCTCGATGACGTTGTTGCCGGCGTGCTTCAGGTCGATGGCATGCCGCAACTGCATTTCGTAGGCCGCCAGCAGATCGTCGAGGCCCGCGAAGGCGCGCGGATCGCCGCTGTGCGGACCGATCTGGACGCCGGTGCGTGGATCGCGGCCATCGTGCAGGGCCAATTCCAGGATCTTGGGCCAGTTGCAGTAGCCCGTCAGGCAGCAGCTCTCTTTGCCGTGGGCGCTGACCGTCACGCAGCCGCTGGGGCCGCCGTTGCGGGCGTCCTCGAGGCACTTGCCCTGGTTGAGGAGTTCGCGGATGATCACGTCGGTGTTGAACAGGGAGGGTTGTCCGAAGCCGCTGCGGACCACCTCGCAGGCGCGTCTCAGGAAGGAGTCCGGGTTGCAGGCGGCGAGCTGGATGCAGCCGCTGGGCTGGGTCAGCCGCATTTCCTCCATGACGTCCAGCACCATGAACGAGATCGGGTTCACCGCGTCGCGCCCATCGAGGTCGACCCCACCGATGTTGATCAGCGCGAAGTCGGTGTAGGTCCCGCTCTGTTCCTCGGTCACCCCCACCTTCGGCGGCGCGGGCTGGTTGTTGAACTTGATCCAGAAACACTGCAGCAGCTCCCGGGCCTCGGCGTCCGTCAGGGTCCCCGCCGCAAGTCCCTGGCGGTAGAAGGGATAGAGGTGCTGGTCCAGCCTGCCGGGGTTGAAGGAGTCCCAGGTATTCAGTTCCGAGATCACGCCAAGGTGCACGAACCAGTACATCTGCAGGGCCTCGTGGAAGTCCCAGGGCGCATGGGCCGGAACATGCTCGCAGACCGCCGCAATCCGCAGCAGTTCCCCCTGCCGCACCGGATCCCCCGCCGCCGCCGCCTGCTGCCGCGCCTCGGCCGCATACCGCCCCGCAAAGACAATGAGAGCATCGCAGACGATCTCCATCGCCTTGTAGTTCTCCCCCTTGCGGTAGGCATCCGGGTCCCGCAACGGGTCCAGCGCCGCCCGCCGGCGGGCGATCTCGATGCGGAAGTCCAGGAAGCCCTTCTCGTAGATCTTCCCGTCCAGTATGGCATGCCCCGGGGCACGCTGCTCCATGAACTCCGTGAATACCCCCGCGTCAAAGGCCGCATGCCAGGCCGGGGACATCGCCGCGAACAGCCGTTCCCGCATGGTCTTGCCACGCCAGAACGGGATGAGCCTGCCCTCGTGCACCGCCCGCACCGCCTCGGGCACCCGGTAGGGAGTCCGCTTGCGCGTGTCCAGGATGCGCAGATCCTCCAGGGAATGACAACACAGCTCCGGATACGTCGGCGTCGCCTTCGGCGCCGGACCCCGCTCGCCAACGATCCACTCCCCCTCGCCAACGCAGATCGTGCGCCGCTCCATCAAGGCCCGGAAACACAACGCCCGACATACCGGCGTCGAAACCGACAGGGGCACGTCACCGGCATAGAAGTCCGTGACGATCTCCGCCCGTTCCGACGACAGGTAGGGATCGATCCCCAGGCTCTCTTCCCGCAGCTTGCGCACCCGCTCGGTCACCACATGCCTCCCGGACACAGACCACAAGGGAATCCCGCTGAAAACAACACCGGAATGCTATCAATGTACAGGAGAATATCGTGCCGTGCCGGGTGCAGGTCAAGGGTCTCCAGGGCTGTTTCAGGATCCCGCCGCCGCCGCCGCCGGGCTTGTCCCGGTAGAGCGCCGATCGGAGGGCGGGGAGAGAGCGCGGCCGCGCTCCTCCCTACCCGAATCGGCGCTTCACTGCCGCAAGGACAGTGGCGGCGGGAACCGAGGGCAATGCCTTGCTGAGCCGGTGCCCATCCCCTGGAGGGCGAAGCTCCGCGGCGCCGTCCCGGGAAGACCCTCCCCCCGGTTTCCGGACACGCCCGCCTGTGACCTGGCCGGAAAACACCCGTGTCGGGGACGGAACTCCCCCTGTTTTCCGGGCGTCGAGGCGGGATGGGGCGGTGGGGGCTTCCCGGCGGTGGGGTCACTTCATCTGGGGGAGGATGATCCCGCGGAGGATGATCTTCTGGCAGAAGAGGAAGACGAGGAAGACGGGGAGGGAGTTGGCGATAAAGGCGGCCATGACGGTATAGGGCTGGTCGCCGGTGGTCTGGTAGAACTGGTAGGTCCATACGGCCATGGTCCAGATTCTGGGGTCCTGACAGACGATGATGGCCCAGGCCCAGCCATTGTAGGCCAGGAGGAAGGCGTGGAGGGCGCTGACGGCCAGGATGGGTTTGACCAGGGGCAGGGAGATACTCAGGAAGATGCGCCATTCCGGGGCGCCGTCGATGGTGGCGGCCTCGAACAGGTCCTGGGGCAGGGAATCGAAGAAGCCTTTCAGCAGGAAGATGGTCATGCCGTTGGCGGCCCCCGGCAGCACCAGGGCGGCGAAGGTATTGAGCAGACCCAGGTCGCGCAGGAGCAGGAATCCCGGAATGGCGGCCACGGCCGTCGGGAAGGCCATCGTTGCCAGGCAGAAAACCAGGATCTTCTCGGTCTGAGGCAGGCGGAAGCGGCTGAGGGCATAGCCTGCCATCGGGTTGATGGTCAGGGTGATCAGGACGGTCAGCACGACCAGGATGACCGTGTTGCGGACCGCGGTGCCACGGCGGAAGAGGTGATCGGCCACGGCCCGGTAGCTGGAGGTCATCTGGGCCCAGGTGTAGCCCCACTGGTGGTGCCGGAAGCTGACCAGGAGCGCCTCGCCAAAGGGAAGGCGCAGTTCCTCGAGGCTCATCAGGCCCCGTCCGTAGGCCCGGTTGATCCCCGACAGGGAACCGTAGCGGTCCAGCGCGAACTGCTGGAATGCCAACTCGGGCAGGGTCTCCCGTACCGTCCACTGGGTCGTGGGGACCTGGGTGTCCACGAAGTCCATCCAGACCTTGCTGACGGGGCCGTCGGGGACCGTCCCGGTCAAGGCGATCCGGTCCCACGCGCTGACCGTTTCCCAGTTCGGGTCCTCGTCCCGCATGACCCGGTTGAGGTAGTCCAGGTTGCGGAACCGTTCCACCATGAAGCGTCGGAACTCCTCCTGCCTGGGGCCCGTGACCGCGATGCGCACGTGCCGCAACGGGAACTGCGCCCGCAGGAACGCGTGCCAGACAGAAACCAGGGAGGGGTCGGCGTCGGCCGGCACCGGAAAGGGCAACCGGCGCAGCTCCCGGGAGTCCTCGATGCCGAGGCCCTGGCCGGCAAACTCCTCCCAGACATAGGCCAGGGCCGCCGGACGAAGGTAGTTCGCCTGGTCCCAGGGCCCCTTCAGAAACTCCGAGTAGTGGTGTCCCAGGTAGGCCCTGCGGAACGCGAGAAGGTCCTCGTAGCGCCGGTCCACCAGGGGCACGTAGCTGTGCTGGTCGATCGGTTCGCCGCTCCACTCGTTGGCGCTGACCTTGAAGACGTCGTCGATGGAGATCTCCCAGGCGGCGTTCAGTGCGTCGAGGGTGCCGTAGTGCCGGCGCAGGAAGGTCGCCACGAAGCGGCGGTCGTAGGCCAGCACGGTTTCGCGCACGGTCCAGGAGACCAGGAATTCGCCGTAGTCCTTGGTGACCGCTTCCAGGCGGGCCAGCTCGACGGGGTCATCGATGCGCGCGAGCTGCTCCCGGGCCCAGGCATCGGCGGCGTCCCGTTCGTCCCCGATCTGGGCCCAGATCTGCCAGTCGGCCGGCAGCGACGGGAAGAAGCTGCGAAGCTGCTGCAGCGAACCCCGGTGGGAAGGGGGAAAGTAGGTGCACAGGGTGCGCAGGAGCCGGTCGGAGCGGGACCAGAGGAAGCGGGGCAACGGGCTGCGACGTTCGTAGTCGAAGTCGGTGCTCAGGGATCCGGTCAGGGTGATCAGGAAGGGGACCACCATGGTGAAGCTGCCCAGACCCAGGAGCAGGTAGATCAGGCCGATGGCGGCACGGCCGCGCCAGGTCCGGGCGTCGGTGGGACTGATGATGGGCATGTCAATCCCCCCTCGCCTGGCGGAAGTCGACACGCCGGAGAATGCGCAGTTGGAGGTACGTGAACCCGATCAGGATGCTGCCCAGGATCCAGGCGTAGGAGGTCGCCAGGCTGAAGCGGAGGTTGACGTAGGCCTCCTGCCAGATGGCCATTCCCATGACCATGGTCTCCTTGCCGGGGCCGCCGAAGGTCAGCAGGAAGATGCTGGCCATGCCCTGGAACGTGGCGATGAAGGCGCCGACGAAGTTGATCAGGACCAGGGGCAGGATGGTGGGCAGGGTGATCCGCCAGGCCTTCATCAGGATGCCGGCCCCGTCGATGCTCGCCGCCTCGTACAGCTCGTCCGGCACGCTCTTCAGGGCCGCAAGGTAGATGAGGCTGCTGATGCCGGCCCCCGCCCAGACCCCCGGGATGATCACGCAGGCCATGACCACCGACGGATTGCCCAGCCAATCCACCGGCGTGAAGACGGTAGCCCGGGACAGCCACGCGGTCAGTCCCCAGCCGAGGGACTCGTGCAGGCCCGCGGCCAGGCGCTGCAGCGGCCGCATCAGGGCGGCGCAGAAACGGTTGACGGTGCCGCTGGCGGTGCCGTCGAACATCTCCTTCCACATCAGGGTCACCACCAGGCCGCTGGTCATCTGCGGCAGGAAGAAGAGGGTGCGGAAGAACACCTTCAGCCGCGGCACCTCGGTGAGCAGGATCGCCAGGATGATGGGGGTGAAGAACGCCAGCAGCAGGTTCCAGAGCACGAAGCGAAAGGTGGTCAGGATGTAGTGGTAGAAATTGGGATCGAGGGCGATGCTGATGAAGTTCGAGAGGCCGACCAGAGGCGACTTGCCGACAATCTTGTAGTCCTGAAACGCCATCAACAGACCCCGCAACAGGGGATAGTACTGCCACAGGGCAATGGAAAGCAGCGCCGGAAACAGCATCGCCCAGGGCAACAGCCCCCGATACACGCCGGCACGGCTCGCCGTGCGGCGCAGTTGATCCCGTACGATCAGGACCAGGAACACACCCAGAACCAACCCCACGGCCGCCGCAATCAGACGCGCCCGGGGCCGGTACCGGTCCAGCACCTCCGGCGGCTGCTCGAACATGATCCCCGTGTTGGCGTCCCGCTCGAGGTTCTCCAGAGCGGCCTCGTAGTCAAAGTCCCGGCCGCTGGGACGCAATACCAGGTCAATCACCTCTCGTTGATAGAAGTCCCTGAATTGCAGCCACTTGCCCATGAATGGCTCGACCACTTCGAGGATCTCGCCTTTCTCGATCCGTTCCCACATGGCCAGGTACTCGGGAGGAGACTCCTTCAGGTAGTCGTCGAAACCCAACCTCCGAAGGTCCCTGGGGTTGAGGAACTTGGCCTGTCCGGCGGCGACCTTGCGGCGGACGTTCTCGTCGTTGCCCTCGATGCTGCAGATGATGGTCATGATGGTCCAGACGGTATCGCGGTAGGCCTTGCGGGCAGCCTCGCCGTCTCCTCCCCGGCTGAGGACATCCTTGCCGATCATGAAGAACGAGTTGGAGGCCTGGAGCACGGGGCGATGTGCAGCATCGATGGCGGGGAAAGGCATCATCCCGAGATCGCTGGGCTGCACGCCCAGGGATTCGAATTCGGTCATGTCTCCGGCCCAGAGGGGGTACATGCCGAGGTCGCGCCCCATGTGCCGGAGGGTCTCGCGGATGTTCTTGGTGGTGACGCGGATGCACCCTTCGACCACCTGTTCGGGGGTGAAGCGGATCGGGCGGCCTTCGACCACGACGTACCCCGCGTCGACATCCGCCGGCGTCAGTTCGACCGGTTCCCGCGTGACGGGATGCCGGATCCAGGGCTGCCAGCGCAGTCGGAAGTAGAAGGCGACGGCGGCCGTGCACTCCGGGCCGGCGACGTTGCAGCGCCAGGCCGGAGTGACGCCGGAGAGATCCTCCCCGGTGTCCGGCGCCGTCAGGTTGATCTCCTGTTCGTTAAAGGTATAGACCTTGCCGGTTGTGGGACTCACGCGGTCCTGGACCACGATGGAACTGCCCGTCGTGGCGACCCAGGGGGCAAAGGCCCAGCTGGCCGGGGTCAGCTCCACCCCGGGCGTCCCCGTCTCCGGGTCCACCAACTCCCGTGCCCAGCGGAGGAACTCCTCGTAGGTGTCCGGGGGCTGGGCGGGGTCGAGTCCGGCCCGGCGCAGGACGCTGTAGCTGTAGAGGATGCCGACATAGGTGCCGGCCCGGTTGGGCAGGGCGTAGGCGATGCCGTCGACGGTGACGACCTGGCGGTAGAGGGGTTTGATCCGCATCCAGCCGTCCCACGTCGCCTCGTCGGCATCGATCTGGCCGTTGCGGTCGGGAGTGCCATCCGTCTTGCGCTTCGGCGTGCCGTCGGCCAGCACACCATCCTGACCGATCCACTCCGTCAGGGGGTAGGCGAGACCCTGCGCGACGGCCTGCCGAATGTCCGTCTCGAAGATGTCCGGCCCCAGGTTGGCTGCCATGGCCATCGCCAGGCTGGCCCGAGACCCCTCCGCCGGCATCCGGATGCCGTCCCACTGCCTGAGGTGGACCCCGGGGTTCTCCCGGAAAAACTGCCGCAGGTTGGCGGGTTGGCGGTTCTGGGTGTTGTAGCGGCTGGTGATGGTGATGTCCCAGTCGGGATGCCCGGGAGCCGCGGCCGCACCCAGACCGTACGCCATCACCATGAAGCAAACTGTCCTGCGCATGGCCCCGGGTTCTCTCGCCTCAAGCCACATCCCTGCCGCCAGGCAGAGGCCCCTAATCTACCGTGCGGGGAGAGGGGCGCAACTCCCGGAAAGGAGAGGGCGTGACCCCTCGGGGAACGTGGGGCCTCAGTCACGGGGGGTACGGTCGGGGACGCGGGCACTCCCGGCTCAGCGGGAGCTTCGCCCTCCAGGGGACTGGAGCGCCCGCGGCCTCGCGGGCACTCCCGGCTCAGCGGGAGCTTCGCCCTCCAGTACGCCGCACGGTCCCCGGGCGGCGGTCCCCCGGGAACTGCCCGTGCGCGCGCTGTGCGGCTCCCCCGTCCATCCCGTCCATTAATCCGCTTGCGGGCACACCCGACGTCGGCCGGTGCGCGGCCGGTTTCAGACGCTGCCCATTACCGCGGCATAGAAGCTCTCCCGAAACAGGATCAGACGGCAGGCATAGTACGCCATGAACCCCACGCCCACGAGCACTCCGAGGCGTGTTCTGCGCTCCACCGCCTCGACCCACCCGACGAGGCGGTCCCGCCACCGTTCCGGCAGGCATGCCGCCGCGGCCAGGAGACCGCCCACAGGGGGCACAAACCAGGAAAAGGCGTGCAGGCGCAGCGCGACCAGAGCATGCCCCCGGAGCAGTTCTCCGCAGGCACGGGACAGGCCGCAGCCGGGACACGGGACGCCCAGCGCCGTGCGCATGGGGCAGGGCCAGCCCGGCAGACCGAGGTGTACAGCCAGCACCTGCAGCCCCGCGATGACGATCACCGTCAGGGCTGCCCAACGGCAGGACATCATCCCGGCCAAGGGGGTCGGCAGCCGCCGCACGGCCCGCTCGACCGCCAGTTCCGCGGGCGTGCGCAGGCGCGCCGCAGGCACCGCGGCCGCAACGGCCACAGGCTCGGCCTTATGTTCCGCAGGACTATCCATGGGGCATATGCAGACGCTTGCGGGGTGAGTCCTGCGTACCCCCCCCGTAGGGGTCCAGGCTGCCGTAGGACGATGGGTGGGTCACCCCGTGACTGGCGCCGAGTCCGCATTGCGCAGCACAAACTGGCGGATTACTATGCTCCCAGGAGGTCGCCATGGCAACGCACCGACGCCATCTTCCCAGCAAACCGCCCGGGACCCTCATGGCCCCGGAGGGCGCCGTGATCCCGGCGAGCGCCCAGGTGATTCACTACACCCCGGAGGGGGTGCGGGAATTCGAGGTCGGCGCCATTGACGAACTCGACGGGGAGATGCTGTCCCGAGGGGTTACCTGGCTCAACCTCAACGGGTTGGGAAACCTGTCCCTGATCGAGGGTCTGCGGGACAAGCTCGGGTTCCATCCTCTCGCCCTCGAAGACGTGCTTCACGCGGCCCAACGGCCCAAGATCGAGGATTACCCAAACCACCTCTATGTCGTCCTGCGCATGCTCACCTACGACGGCGCACTCGAGGCAGAGCAACTCAGCGTCTTCCTGCATGGCAACCTGGTGGTCACCATCCAGGAACGGGAGGGGGACTGCCTCGAAGGGCTGCGCCAGCGCATCCGCTCCGGCGGTGGACAGGTCCGCGGCATGGGCGCGGATTACCTCCTCTACGCCATGGCCGACGCGGTGATCGACAGCTACTTCCCCCTGCTCGAAAACCTCGGAGACGCCATCGAGAGCTACGAGGATACCCTCGTGCTTCAGGCCGACGAGGGCGTGATCACGGACATCCACCGGCTGCGGCGCTGCCTGCTGGGGATGCGCCGCGTCGTCTGGCCCCTGCGCGAAGCGGTCAACGCCCTCGCCCGGGATTCCCATCCCCAGATCTCGGAGCCGGTGCGCCTCTACCTGCGCGACTGCTACGACCACACGGTCCAGGTCCTCGACCTGCTCGAAAGCTACCGCGAACTGGCCGCGGGCCTGATGGAGCTCTACCTCTCGACGGTCAGCAACCGCATGAACGAGGTGATGAAGGTGCTGACCATCATCGCCACCATCTTCATCCCCATCACCTTCGTCGCCGGAGTCTACGGCATGAACTTCGAGCACATGCCCGAACTGAAGGCGCGCTGGGCCTACCCAGCCGTCTGGGCGGTCATGCTGGCGGCGGTGGCGGCGATGCTGCTGTACTTCCGCCGGAAAGGCTGGCTGAGCAAGTCCCGGACGACGCCCCTCGAGGAAGACCCTGCGCCTCCGGACCCGAGACCAGGCGCACCGGGAACGCCTCCGTAGCCGCCCCGGTGTAGAGGCTCAGGTGCGGGAAGGGGATCTCGATGCCCTCGGCGTCGAAACGTCGCTTGATGCCCGTCATCATGGAGGTCTTCAGGGCCAGAAAATCGGCCTTCTCGAACCACACGGCGAAGAGGAATTCGAGGGCCGAGTCGCCGAAGTTCTGAAAGACGAAGATGGGGGCCGGTTCGTCCAGGCAGAGGGGATTGTCCCGGGCAATCTCCATGAGGACATCGCGGACGCGTTCCGGGTCTTCCTTGTAGGCGACGCCCACGTTGATGTCGAGCCGGCGGATGGGGAAGCGGGTGATGTTGGTGACCCGGTTCTTGATCAGGGTCTCGTTGGGGATGCGCACGAAGCGGTTGTCGAAGGTGCGCAGCTTGACCGACAGCAGATCGATGGAGAGAATGATGCCCGTCGTCCCCTCGATATCGATGACGTCGCCAATCGCGAAGGGCTTCTCCCAGATCAGGAACAGCCCGCTGATGATGTTCGAAACACTGGTCTGACTGGCAAACCCGAGGGCAACCCCAACCACACCCGCCGCCCCGAGCAACGGCCCCACCTTGAAGCCCAGATCCGGCAGCACCGTCGCCGCCAGCAGTGCCAGGCAGCCGTAGAAGACCCCCCGGCGCAGCAGCATGACGGTCTGGGGCGAGAACCGTTTCCGGGTACTGCGCTCGACCAGACGGCTGAGGACGTAGGCCGCGGGAATCCCGACGACGAGCAGCACGACCACGCGGCCGAGCCTCTCGATCAACTCCAGGTTTGGGACCGTGCTTCCGGTCGATTCCGATGCCGCCAAGAACATCAGGCCCCTCGCGTCGTTAGATGGTACTCAGGAAGGGAAGACCCCACAGGGACCTCCAGGAGAGCCGTCCGGGCGCCGTCCGCCGGGGTTTCGAGCGCTCGACCGGGGCCGAGCATTCGCTGGGGGCGTCGGTCTGGTAGCGCACCTGTGCCGTCTGCTCGTCCCCCTCGAAGGAAACCGACACGTGGGATGTCCACAGGCGGCCGTCGCCTGCGAAGATCCCGACGTAGGGGACGTGAATGCAGAGCCGCTCCAGGGCCAGGTCCCGGGGTGAGGCGTTGGTCACCTCCACCGGACACACGGCCAAACACCCCCCGGGAGCATCGTCCTCCGCCAAGTGCCGCCGCGCCCGGCTCTTGATGGAGTAACACAGCTCCCCCGCGGCAAAGTCCCCGAACCAGATCTTCGAGAGAACCACCGTCGGCGCGTCCAGCAACGCCCTGTCGCCAGGCAACGCCACGACCCGCATCCAAACCGGCACGGAGACGTAGAAGGTCGCCTTTTCGGCCGGCGGCAGAACGATGGGAAACTCGGGCCGGACGACGACGGCACGGTCGGGCATGACCGGGACCACCCCCAGCCCGCCACTGCCGTCCTGGACCACCCAGCGTCGCCAGGATTGGCTCGCGGCTCCAGCCTCCGAGGCCGTGTGGGGGTCGTTCCCCCCCGTATTTCCATGGGGATGGTACGCGATGGCCAGGTGCCATTCGTCCCGATGCCGTCGGACCTGGAGTTCGAGCGGGCCGATGGCCCGGGTGATGGTCGTCTCTCCGGGGTCGGGGATGGGATCCCACAATGCCATGTCGCTGTCCTGCTCCACTCTCGCTTCCTTGCCCCAGTCGTCGGCTTCGGTGACCGCGGGAACACAGCGCTGGAAAACGCCGGGAATATAGCCCCGGCGCGGCCCTTTTCGAGGCATGCACCGGGGCGGCACGCCATGCATCAGTGGAGTCTGCCGCCAATGACACCATGGGGCTCGCGAGCCTTCCCCGATGTGGAGCGCGAGCGTACCGCGAGCTTCCCCGCCCTGGAGCGCGAGCGTACCGCGAGCTTCCCCGCCCTGGAGCGCGAGCGTACCGCGAGCTTCCCGGCGTTGCCTGAGGGGTTACATCCACTGCCGTCCGGAGTCCGTGTGGCGTACTGGGGGGCGAGCCGCCTCGCGGGCCGGCACTCGGGCCGATGGCGGAGGGATTACCTGGGGCCAAAGCGTACGCAGACCGGTTTGGGGACGGTGACGCTGCGCCCGCTGTAGGCCAGTCTTCCCGTATCCGCGTCGATCTGGAAGAGGGTGATGCTGTCGCTGTCCTGGTTCGCGGCAAGGAGCCACTTTCCCCCGGGCGCGATGGCAAAGCTGCGCGGGGTCTTGCCCATGACCGGCTCATGTCCGATAGGAGTGAGGGTGCCCGTGCGCGCGTCCACCGCGAAGACGGCAATGCTGTCGTGTCCGCGGTTGGAGGCGTAGACGAAGCGTCCACAGGGCGACACATGGATGTCGGCGCAGGTCGTGCGAGTGGCATTGCCGGGCGGCAGCGTGGTGATGGTCTCGATGCGCGCGAAGGGTCCCTCGACCGTGGCGCGGGTGAAGACGGTGACGGTGGAATCCAGCTCGTTGACCACGTAGAGGCGCCGGCCGTCCGGATGGAAGGCCAGGTGTCGCGGTCCGGCGCCGGAAGGGGTCGTCAGGAATGGCGGCGCCGCCGGCAGGATACCCTCCGGCGCGGCACGGTAGAGCATGACCTTGTCGATCCCCAGGTCGCAGGCGTAGAGGATGCCCGTGGCCGGGTCGGGAGTGATGGAGTGGGCGTGGGGGCCCTTCTGCCGCCCGGGATCGGGACCGTTCCCTTCGTGCTGTACGGTGTGAGCCGCCGCTTCGAGGGAACCGTCCTCCTTCAGGGGCAGCATGGCCACGGTCCCGGAGCTGTAGTTGGCCACGAAGACCGCCTTCCCGTCGACGCCGATGCTCAGGTGGCAGGGACTGCGCCCCATGGCAAGCTGCTGGTTCAGGAAGGTCAGTGCCCCCGTGTCCGGGTCGACGCGGAAGGCCGCCACCGCGCCCGACGGGGTCTCCCCGGTCTTGGCTGTCTCGCTGACGCTGTAAAGGTGTCGTCCGTCCCGGGTCAGGGCAAGGAACGACGGGTTGGTTGCGGCCGCGGTGAAGCCGGTGTCCGTCAGGGCACCGGTCTCGGCATCGAAGCGGAACACGTAGATCCCCTTGCTGCCGCTGCCCGTGTACGTTCCCACGAAGACCAGAAACCCGCCCATCACGGCTGCCATGGACCCATTCCTCCGAAGTGCCGGGCATGTGGCCGTTCGGCGACATGCCCACCTGTGTTGTGGGCACACTATGGCCTGCCATCGCCCTGCCTGCCAGTGGCAAGATCCGGCCAATCGGTTCCCGCCGCCACTGCCCTTGCGGCAGTGGAGCGCCGATTCGGGGTGAGGGAGCGCGGCCGCGCCCCTCCCCGTCCTCCGATCGGCGCTCCACCGGAACAAGCCCGGCCGCGGCGTTGGGATCTTGAAACAGCCCTGCCCGTGACGCCGCCGCAGGGCTGGTCCCGGTGCAGCGAGACTCCCGCTCAGCCGTTTCCCGAACCACTTGCGGGTTCCACTGAGAACGTAGCGCTACGCGCAACTGGGGACCATGGACAATGGACCATGGACCATTTCAAGCCAGGGACGTCAGGTACTTGCCCAGCGTGATGGCCAGGGTGGGTGTGAGCAATGCGATGAAGACTGCCGGAATGCCGGCCTACGGCCTACGGCCTACGGACTACGGACTACGCCGGAGCCCGCCGTTCCCGGCGGTATCTCGACTCAGGATCACGGCGGAGACCGCCGCCTCCAGGTGCCTCACAGGCACCCTCCAGACCGTTCGGCACGCCTTGCCGAACCGGAATGGGATCCACCGCATCTCCAGCTTCCCCATTCGGCGTTCGGCGTTGGGCGTTAGACGTTGAGTGTTCGGTAAGTCCATGGTCCATGGTCCATGGTCCATGGACCCTTGTCCATGGTCTCTTGTCCATCGTCCTTGCAGCGCAACGAGATATGTAGCA
>JAFGRS010000714.1 GCA_016935045.1 Lentisphaeria bacterium
CCGGTGATCACATTCGGCAGCAGGTAGTACTCCCCGATGGGTGGCTCGATCAGCACGCCGCGGAGGTTCAGGCGATGGTTGCTCCCGTCGTAGCTCAGGCGCTCGTACAAGTGCGGAGGAAGCTCGGGGAAACGGTACTCGCCGGTGCTGCTGTCCAGGTCGGTGGCCACTCCGTCCGGCAGGGCTGCCACGCTGAGCCAACGGATGCGGGTCGGGTCCATCAGCGCCGCGCTGGGGCCCTCCCCTGCGACCTGGGCCTGCTGGTGGACGATGGCCACGCTGGCCTGAGCCGACACCTCCGGCAACCCGAACTTGGCTTGCACCAGCGTTTCGCCCACGCGGAGTTCCGGCACACCTTCCGGCCACAGGATCGTGAACGTCGTATCGGCCGGGACCCCCGTGTCGGCGTCCAGCCAGGGAACGTGATCCCCGACGGCGTGGGCGTACCCCGCCGTCAGATCCCCCGGAAAGAAGAAGCCCTCCTGCACCGGATAGTAGTGGCGCATCACGATAGCGGCCGTGTCCCGGCTCACCCGGTAGGACAAGGGGGTGCCCTGCTCAGCGGTGACGGTCCCCCCCTCGGTGACATCCCCCGCGACGGTCAGGCCGGACCCGGTGCTCAGAAGCACGTGGTAGAAGCGGCCCCCTACCGTCAGCACCCCGCCCGCCCAGTGTCCAGGGGTCCAGGCCTTGCCGGGATCCGTCAGGAGGGACTGGTCATTATCCTGGGTGTAGGTCACCTGGGTCGCGGCCCCGGAGTCCTCCGGCTCCGCCATCTTCCCGCCCGCGCCCATGGCCCAGTGAAACCCTTTCCGATCCTCCCAGAACGGGCCGCTGACACCGGCATTCTCCGAGCAGTACGGCGGGAGCATGCTGATCGGGAGTGGGGGCTGTAGGAGGGTGCCCGCCGTCCCGAAGTAGCTCAGATCCCCGCGGATCACCGGGTGGACATCCATGCACCAGCGCGCTCCGTCGGTCGGATCCCGGTACTGGAGCAGTACATAGGGGCGCGACGTCTCACGCGTCTCGGTCGAACCCAGGTCGTCCCGCAGGGCAAAGACCGGGCCATGGACCGGATCCAGGGCCAGGGCGTGTTCGTCGTTGGGGTTGAAGCCGGCCTCTTCCGCATCGTTCTGCACGTAGATCGACCAATCGGCGTGGGTCGAGGGGGCGATGGGGCCCGTGCCCAGCTGACTCGAAATGACGATGGGAGCCCGCAGGTCTTCCGAGCCCGCCGCCGGCCAGTCGCAGCCGTAGCGAATCACCTTGGACGGCCATTGCACCGAGGGCCACTGCCAGGGGCGCACCACGGCCGGATCAGGGTCTACGTCCGCCCCCGGAACAGGATTCCGGTTGGTCCACCAGACCTCCAGCAAGCCTACGTTGACCGGGATGATCTGGCCGCTGTCCGCGTAGATCCCGGCTGCATAGCGATCGTTGAGGGTCTCCCCCGCGTCGGGGTCATCCTCCTGGTAGGCGCAGACATGCACGTACCCGGGTTCCGGCCAGGACGGATCGTGGACCGCGTCCGTCAGTTCCACCCCGATGTGCGCCTGCCGGCGCGTCAGATCGAAGTAGGGAGCGTCTCCGGCATGCCGTGCCGTGTTGTCGTGGACCACCGATTTGACCACCTGGAAAAGCACTCCCCCGGAGCCGGCCGGCGTCCCCATGTTGTAGCGCAGCAGGAAGAGCCCCGGTCCCCGCGCGTCCAGAACGTTGCCTTCGAGGACGGCGCCCCGTGCCGGATCGACGGGCTCCTGGTGGACCATCAGCTCGGGATGCAGCGCCTCCGGGATGGTCACGGGACGGCCGAGGTCGTCCTGCGCGTGGCCCCGGATGAACCACTGGGGGGCGGCCGGCCAAGCCGCCGTATAACGGTGCATCTCGTAGGGCCACAGGATCTGGTACGCGAAGCCGGTCTCTTCGCTCACGAGAGTGGAGGGTCTCTGCCAGAAGACCTCGATCTGCAGGTCGTTCGTGGTAGGGCGGATGGCATACACCTTTCCCTCGTCCGGGCCGGCAACGGCGTGCTGGTAGACGTAGGGAGAGTCCCCCGCCAGCCCCTTGGCAACATAGGCCTTGGCATCGGCGGGCGGCGGAGCCCCCGGACTCCCCGGCCAGAGCTGCGACCCCACCCCCCGGGGCCCGTCGCGGAAATCCGGGGCATAGGGACGCAACTCCACAATCTCGACCCCGATGAAGGTGTTCTCGTCGGCGTTGACCTCCAGGACGATGTACCCCTTCCTCCCCTGGGACCGCAGAGTATCTCCCGATTGCCACAGAAACCGAGTGGTCTGCGCAGCCTGATACACCTCGAGGTCCCGCTGGTACTGGGCATAGAGTTCCTCGTAGTTGGGGACCCCTTCCTCCGGCGGCGCGGGGGGCGTCATCTCGTCGCTGAGGCGAGAGGGAATCCACTCGTTGTAGTGAGGCACCACGTGGAGGTCACTGACGTTGACGGAGGGCGCGCCGGTCGAGGTCAGGTTCCCATACTCGTCGTAGCGGTCGGTCCAGTAGAGGCGCACGGCGGCCTTGGCCGGCCGGGTCGAGATGCTGTAGGGCACGCGGGTCATGGGGTTGCCCTGGGCGTCCTCGATCACCAGGTCGTTCCCGAAGGGGTCCTTCCAGATGATCTCGACGTCGCCGGGACCGGAGGCGAACACCTTCTTGGCGTGGGGGATGTAGAACGCCCGGTCGGAAGGCCCCTCGCTGCCCGGCCGCAGGATGTCAGGTGCCCAG
>JAFGRS010000715.1 GCA_016935045.1 Lentisphaeria bacterium
ATTCCCGGCCGTTTTGTGCTCAAAGTCGCTTCCCTCCAGGGAAGTTGGGCCAACACGTTTTCCGGCAACACGTGCGGGGTCTTCCTCGGCGCCAACGTCTCCTTCGACGACACCGCCGCCGCCTTCAGCGGCAACGGCACCGATGTGTACATCGCCGCCGGCGCCATCACCGGCGACGTGGTCTGGGGCCTGGCCCCGGCCTATTCCCTCTTCCTCTCGGGGAACACCCTTGTCGACGTGGGCGGCTCCCTCACCCTTCGGCCCGGGACCGTTCTCAAGATCGCGCAATACGCGATTCTGCACACCGTGGGCACGTTTTCGGCCGAGGGCGCCCCCGCCGCGCCCATCCACCTGACGGACTGGCGGGATGACACGGTGGGCGGGGACGCCAATCGCGACGGGGCGGCTACGGCCCCCGGCCCCGGCTGGTGGAAGGCGCTCTGGGTGACCGACAGCGGCTCGGCATCCTTCGAGCATTGCCACGTCGCCTATGCGGGGGAGTACCATGGCTACGGAATCTACAAGCAGGGAACCGGGGACCTCGGCTTCAAGGACTCCTCGGTCCGGCAGACCTCCGGCCATGGCCTTGGCCTCGTCGGCAGCACGGGCGACACGCTGCTCACCGGCTCCCTGTTCACCGCCGGCACCGGTTCGGGGCTGTACCTGAACGGCTCCCGGGCCACGGCAACCGGCTGCACCTTCAGCCACAACGGCGACTTCGGCGTCCGCCACGAGATCAACGACGGCATCGTCTACGCCGACAACACCTTCACCGGCAACGCGACGGCCTGCGTCGGCGTCGGGGGCGGCGCCCTTGTCGGCAACCGCAGCTGGACGCGGGGTGCCGGGGAACCCTTCACCCTGGTCGTACAGGGGGAGATCCTGGTCGATGCCGGCGCGTCCCTGTCCGTCTCCCCCGGCGTGACGGTCCGGGTGGCACGGTATACCCGCATGGTCGTCCATGGCGCGCTCAGCGCCGTGGGTGCTGCCGGGCAGCCCGTGGTCTTCACCGGGACCAGTCCCGAGGCGGGCTGGTGGCGGGGGATTTCCATCGAGGGCTCGGGGTCCGCCAGCTTCGAGTGGTGCGACATCGGCTACGGCGGCTACCACGATACCATGGGAATCCAGAAACTGGGCGCCGGCGCCCTGACGATTCGGGATTCCGCCGTCCACGACATTGCCGGTGCCGGTCTCCGGGTGTACGGGGGTTCTTCCGGCTTCCTTTCGGAACGCAACCTCTTCAGCCGTTGCGCGCAGGGCATCCACCTCGGCATCAATGTCTCCCTGACGGATACCACCTCGGACTTTGCCGACAACGGCATGGACGTCCTTCTCGATGGCGGTACGGTCACCACGGATACCACCTGGCACCTCAAGAGCAACTACTCCCTTTTCCTTCCCACCGATGTCGCGGTGGCTGCGGGATCGACCCTGGCCCTGGGGCCCGGGACCGTGCTCAAGCTGGACCATTACAGGGGCATCTGGGTGAATGGCGTCCTGGAGGCACGGGGCACGGAGGCCGCCCCCATCGTCGTCACCGACTGGCGTGACGACACGGCAGGGGGCGACGCGAACCACGACGGCGATGCCACCGAGCCCGGCCTGGGGTGGTGGCGGGGCTTCTTCGTGCACAGTGCCGGTTCCGCCGATCTGGCCTGGTGCCGGTTCCGCTACGCCGGGTACTACGACTTGACCTGCCTGCACAAGAGCGGCACCGGTTCCCTCGACGTGGAGGACTCGAGCATCCTGCACACCGGCGGCAGTGGCATCACGGTCTGGGACAGCGAGGGCCCGACCCGGCTCACCCGGGTCGAATGCGCCGAGAGCAGCGGCTCGGGACTGCGCCTCTACGGCGGCCCCCTGACCGCCGCGGACTGTCTGTTCCGGGACAATGACGGCTACGGCATCCACCACGAACCCAACGACGCCGTGGTCTACGCCGACAACACCTTCCTCAGCAACACCGCGGGCTGTGTGGGGATCAGCGGCGGGACCATCGCCGTGGACAGCGCCTGGACGCGAGGGAGAGGCGACGAGCCGTTCACCGTGGTGCTGCTGGCCGATCTGGGCCTGGCTGCCGGCTGCACCCTTACGGTTGCCCCTGGCGTCACCGTGCGCCTGACGCAGTACCGTGGCCTCTGGTTGGACGGCCACCTCGAAGCCGTCGGCGAGCCCGATCACGGCATCACCTTCACCGGCACCGGGGGCGGGGCCGGCTGGTGGCGGGCCATCTTCGTACAGAATGCCGGCAGCGCCACCCTGGACACCTGCCGCATCGAGCACGCCGGATACTACGACCTGAAGGCCCTCGCCAAGACCGGGACCGGGGACCTGGTCCTGCGCAACTCGGTCCTCAGCGACAACGCCGGGCATGCCCTCGATCTCGGCGCCGGATCCGCGTTCTTCGTATCCTCCGCCAACCTCTTCGCCCGCAACGGGGTCGGTGTCGTCGTGGGGATCAACGCCTCCTTTGTCGACACCACTTCGGACTTCCAGGACAACGGCACCGACGTGCACCTCTACGGGGGGACCATCGACCGGGACGTCACCTGGGGCCTCAAGCCCGCCTACTCCCTGTTCTGCAGTGCAACCGTCGGCGTCGCTCCCGGCGGCAGTCTGAGCCTCGCCCCCGGCACCGTGCTCAAGATGGATCAGTACAGGGAACTCGCCATCCAGGGGGCCCTGGTCGCCATCGGCACTCCGGGCGCGCCGATCCAGATCACGGACTGGCGCGACGACAGCGTCGGCGGCGACGCCAACCACGACGGTGTTGCCACCGAGCCCGGCCCGGGGTGGTGGCAGCGCATCCGGGTCGAGGGAGCCGGCCAGATCTCCATGGACTGGTGCCGTGTCGCCTATGCCGGGTACTACTACGCCGCGGGCATGCACAAGACCGGCACCGGCGCCCTCGAACTGGAGCAGGTCACCATCGAACACACCTCGGGTGACGGCCTGCGATTCGAGGGCAGCAGCGGCGCGCACACGGTCCGGCGCTGTACCTTCACCGGCAACGGCGCCGGCGTGGCCGCGACCAGCCTGAACTCCGTCCTCGAACTCGAAGCCTGCGGCATCGCCGGCAACACCGGTTTCGGGGTCACCAATGCCGGACCGGCGGACGTCGATGCGCGGAACTGCTGGTGGGGAAGCGCGACGGGACCCTATCACCCCGCCCTGAACGCCGCCGGACAGGGCAACCGGGTCAGCGACCGCGTGCTCTTCGAGCCCTGGCTGCCGAGCGATTCCCTGGGCCTCATCATCTCGCCCAGGACCTCGGGGACCCTCCTGCAGGGCGACACACTGCGCTTCCGCGCCGATCCCGCCGGGGCCGCTCCGGGCAATGCCTATGCCTGGGACTTCGGGGACGGGCGCACCGCCGGCAGCTTCAGCCCCGGCCTGGTCACCTTCCCGGCCCTCGGCGTGAACACCGTCACCTTCGGCATCAGCCGCGACGGCGTACCCGACCCCGTGCCCGACAGCCGCACCATCACCGTCGTCCCCGAGGCCCCCGCCCCGGACCTGAAGGTCACCGCCTTCTCGGTCCCGCCGCAACTCGTCCCGGGCGCACTGCTCGCCGTGGACTACAGCGTCACCAACGCCGGCGACGCGGCCACACCGGCCGCCGCCTCCTGGATCGACGGGCTCTACCTGTCCCAAGACCCCTTCCTCGATGCCATGGACACGCCCCTGGGGCAGGCCATCGTCTCCGCGCCACTCGCCCCCGGGGCCTCCTACGCCAATACCTTCCACACCCGCGTCAGCGGCGCGACCGAAGGGCAGGCCTACCTCATCCTTGCCGTCGATGACTCGTGGCAGATCCTCGACCGGGTCCGGCTCAACGGCGAACGCGCCGGCGCCACCGACATCGCCGTACCGGCCCTGGTCGCGGGGGCTCCCATCAGCACCCAGTTCGGCGGCGTCACCGACACCGCCCATATCTACAAGGTCCGGATCGAGGCGGGCCAGAACCTGGCCCTCACCTTCACCGGCAACGTCCGCGTCTACCTCCGCTTCGGGGCTTTCCCCACGGTCGGGACGTATGACTTCATGGCCACCCCCGCGGACGGGAGCTTCCTCACTGTCCCGGCCGCCTACCCCGGGACCTGGTATGTGCTTGTCGTGCCCGCGGACGGCACCGTGGCCACGCCCTACGGCCTTTCGCTCGATACCGCCGCCCTGACCGTCGCCGCGGTGATCCCGTCGACCGTCAGCAACGCCGTAACGACGGTCGTCTCTGTCGAGGGTGCGGGTTTCGCTCCGGGCGCCACGGTGGACCTGCTCCCGGTGGCCGGGGGCGCACCCCTGCCCCTAAGCGCGGTCGAAGTGGACTCCGTCAGCCATCTGAACGCCACCATAGCGGCCGGAACGGCCCCCGCCGGGACCTACCGCGTCCGCGTCACCAGCGCCGGAGGCAGCGCCGAAGCCCCCGCCGCCCTGACCGTAACCGACGCCGGCGAACCCCACTTCACCACCCGCATCATCCTCCCCGAACGTCTCGGCTACCACCAGCTCGCTACCCTCTATGTGGATTACGCCAACGACGGCAACGCCCCCATGGAGGCTCCCCTCGTCGTCGTCAGCGCCACCCAGCCGGTTTTCCCGAGGAAACCGCAAAACCCCGCACGGCCTTCGGTCATTGGTTGCTACGCCGCCCACTTCGGGGGGCGGCGGAACAACGGAAGGAGTTCAAGCATCTCCAGCAGGTTGTACATAGGGGCGGGGATGTCCGTCAGCACCGTTTTCAGCGGAGTGTCCGCCACGCGCAGCCTGCCCACTTTGATCTGTTGCAGTTCCCTCAG
>JAFGRS010000716.1 GCA_016935045.1 Lentisphaeria bacterium
CCGCTGCGTGTACCGCCTCAGTCAACGCCGGGATGCTCGCGGTACGCTCGCGCTCCAGGGGGATGGGACGCCCGTGGCCGCGCGGGCACTCGCGGGTTTGACTGAGGCATTACCGCTGCGTGATATGCCGCAACGGCGTCCCGCTGCCGGGGAGACCCAGCCTGGGATGGCAGCCCCCAATGCTGTTGAGTTTTTCTCCAAGGATGAACCGCGGGAAGGTGGGGCGACCGTCTCGGCTGCCTTTTCCAGGCGGAACGGTGGCGCCACTCTCCGAGGCCGTGCCAGGAAACGTACCAGCGTGGCGGCGGCCCCCCCCGGATGCGGCCGTCGCGGCCTGAACCGCGTCACTGCTCGTCCCCGGGCAGGAGTTGCAGGGTGGGTTGGCCGGTGGTGTAGCCCAGGGAGGCCAGGAAACGGTCCATCTCCACGACGGTTCGGCGGAAGTACGCGCCTCCGTCGGCGCCGCGGTGGTTGAAGAACCCGTGTCCCTGCCCTTCGTAGACGATGAGTTCGCTGCGGTCTCCGGCCGCGCGCATGTCAGCGCGGAACTTCTCGGCGACGGCGACGGGGATGAGCTTGTCTCGGGATCCCAGGAAGACGAGCGTGGGTGGTGCGCCCGGCGTGACGTTGTGGGCCGGGGAGAGTTCCTGGTGGCGGTTGCCGACTCGGGCTTGGCCCCAGCCGGCGTCGGGACCGTTGTTGTAGACGGGGTTGAAGAGGACGAGGGCATTGGGTTTGGGGTCTACGGCGGGGTCATCGTGGGGATCGTTGCAGCTCGTGAGGAAGGCGGTCGCCGCGGCCAGGTGGCCGCCGGCGGAGCCTCCGCCGGCGGCGATGCGTTTGGGATCGATGCCGAGTTCGGGGGCATGCGCGCGGACCCAGCGCAGGGCGGATTTGGCGTCCATGATGCAGACGTCGGGGGGTTCGGTCCCCTTGCGGTTGAGGAGTCTGTACTCGACCTGGACGCACACCATGCCACGGCCGGCAAGGTACTTGGCATGTTCGGTGAACTGCCCCGGAGCGCCGCCGACCCAGCCTCCCCCGTGGTAGAAGACCATGGCCGGACGGGTGTCCGTGGGCTGGTGTCCCTCGGGGACGGTGACGTACAGGGTCAGGTCCCGGCCGTCGACCTGCTTGTAGACATGGGGTTTGGCGCCCGCGGCTTCGCAGCGGTTCATCTTCCTCTCCTTCTCCTGTGCTCCGATGCACGCGACGCCCGCAAGCAACGCCAGAACAACCCATATACGAACCATGGTGCAACGCCTTTCTGTGACGGGATCGCCAAACACGCACCATAGAACCAGGGAAGGCCCGAGACAAGTCCAACCGACCGGGCACCAGGGCTGTTTCAAGATCCCAACGCCGCCGCCGGGCTTGTCCCGGTGGAGCGCCGATCGGAGGGCGGGGAGGGGACGCGGCCGCGCTCCCTCACCCCGAACCGGCGCTCCACTGCCGCAAGGGCAGTGGCGGCGGGAAGCGATTCGCCGGATCTTGGAACAGCCCTGACCGAGCACCGTACCCCCTCAGCAGTGCGCGCGCGGCCCGGCTCCCCGGCACAAACCGCCCGAAGCGCTCTGGGACTCCCGCGTCCCTGCGGGCACAGTCGGGGACGTGCAGACTCAGACGGCCTGGTCCGGCGGAAGAGGGGATGAGCCCGACGCGCATGCAGGAGCATGGCGCCGGCGGCCTGCCGCGCCGGAACTCTCGCGAAGGCGGGTCTCCGCGGCAATCCCGGGACGCGCGCCCAGTCCCGGTCCTTCGGGGACGGTGCCGATTCCGTTGCGGACCGTGAAGCCGAGGAAGGGGTCCTCTTCCAGGAGCAGGGCCGAGTCGAGGTCCGAGTAGTCGGCGAGGGGCAGCAAGTGAGCGGCGGCCGTGAGGCTCAGGGAGGTCTCCACCATGCACCCAAGCATGACCTGCATGCCGAGGGCCCGAGCCACGTGGATCATGCGGACGGCCTCGCGTATGCCGCCGCATTCCATGAGTTTGATGTTGATACCGTCCACGCAGCCGGCCAGGGCGGGGAGGTCACGGACCGTCTGGGCGTCCTCGTCCGCGAAGATGGGGAGACCGGTGTTCCGGCGGATCGCGCGCAGCCCGTCGGGGTTGCCCCGCGGGATGGGTTGTTCCACGAACTGAATCCCGCAGGGCTGCAGGCGACGGATGCGGTCGATCGCCTCTTCGACGGTCCTCCAGCCGCCATTGGCGTCCACTCTCAGCACCGCGTCCGTTTCCCCTCGGATGGCCCGGACGGCCTCGACATCCCCGGGGCCCCCCACCTTGATTTTCAGCACCGGCCAGGATGCCATCTCACGCGCCTTCGCCACCATCGCCGGAATGGTGTCCATGCCGATGGTGTAGCTCGTGGGCGGGAGATTGTCAGGGGTCAGGCCGAACCAACGGTACAGCGGCAGCCCCACGAGCTTGCCGCAGAGGTCGTGCAGGGCAATGTCGACTCCGGCCCGGGTACAACAGCAGGAAGGCAGGGCGCGGGTGAGGTCGTTCAGGATGCGCTCGATCTGAAAGGGGTCAGCGCCCAGAATCGACGCAATGCAGGTCGCATGATCCCGCACCGGTTCGGCACTGCCGCCACAGGCGTCGGCGGTCATCTTGGCCTCGCCCATGCCGACCAAGCCGCCGTGCTCGATGCGGATGATGGCCGACTGCGACGTCTCCGTGCGGTCCTTGGCCGTAGTGAACGGCTGTTTGAGGCGCAGCGGGATGATTTCCGTGCTGAGTTTCATGGGACCTCTCCGTCCCGCCAAGGGTCGTCCGGCGCCGGCGCCCTTCCCGCCCGGGGCCCGATCCCGGGGTCGGGGGGCAGGCTCGGCGGTTCAGAACTGGTCCGTGCTGAGCAGTACCAGGGTGCAGGCGGTGAGTGTCTGGACGCCCTCCCGTGCCAGGGCGGCGGCCAGGGCTGGGTTCTCGGCGCCCGGATTGAGGATAATGCGGCGCGGGCGGATCGTCAGCAAGTCATCGAGGAGTACGGAGGACCTCTCCGCCGCGAGATACACCGTGACGGTGTCAACGGATGCCGGTATGAGCGTCAGCCGCGGGTAGACGGGGAGGCCATGGATGACCGAGAGCGCGGGGTTGACCGGGAATACGGTGTGCCCCTTTGCCGCGAGCAGCGCCACCGCCCGGTTGCTGTACCGCTCCGGTTTGCTGCTGGCGCCCAGCACCGCCACGTTCATAACGACCTCCATGCAGGCAGGGAACACCCCCTCCCTCCAGGGCACTCAGAGACCTTTGAACTTGTAGGACGCATGGCGTTGCGCCTCTGCCTTCGACGGCTCCGGCCAGATGGAGTTCTGGAACTGATCGTAGAACTGGCTTGCGTTCCACTGCTCGCCGGTGGTGGTTTGGGACATGGGTGTGATGCGGCCGCCGAGCAGGGTCCCGACCAGGGCGTCGTTTTCGAGCATGCTGGTCGGCCAGTTCCGCCCCGTGAGGCAGCCGTACGCCTGGATGAGCAGACGGGCGACCTGGGTATTGTCGAAGCCGGGCACGTTCTGGTCGTGCCGATGGGGACCGTCCGGGTGGACGAGGCGGATCTGGCGCAGAAAATTGCGTCGGACCTCGGACGTATCGTAGATGGACGACACGCTCAGAATGGCCATCGCCCGCTCGCGGATTTCGATTGCCCGGTCCTTCCTCATGCTCGTACCCCCGGTTTCGGGAACAGCGTGCCGCCCAGCATCGAAACGGGGCGGCCCCGCGGCTGGAAGGTGACCTGACGTTGCCGCCTATGCGTCATGGGGGGATTCTCTTTCCCGGCTCGAGCACGGTGGGCAAGCATTCGAGATCTTGAGGAGGAGGACCACCTGCGTGTCGGTCGCGACCGCCTTGTATGCGCGCGCCAGGGCGGCAAACACCTCGTCGGCCCCGCCCTCCAGTGTGCTGCTCATGCTTCCCATGGTCACCGTCATGCCGGCCTGGCCCAACGCGCCGAGGAACCGGTCAATGCCTTTGCCGAGATGGGTGGTGCGCAACGGATAGAGACTCATTTCCGCCTGAACGGTCATGCTCCGGTTCTCCACGGGATGGGACACACCGCGGCAACGAGGAAGGGTGCCGCGGAGCGTCCGGAAGGCCTGTGGGAGTCCTTGGAGGCCGCCGTCGGCATCCGCGTGTCCGCGGCCAGGGAACGGACATCGGCGCCAGTGATTCGCACGCGACCGTAGGGGTGCAGGAGGAGGCGCAGTTCGTGCGGGGAGAGGAGGTGGCCCGAGGCGTAGGGTTGCCTGCCCTGTGCGATGCGTTCCCGGTTGAGCGGCGCCAGTCGGTTGAGTGTACCCACCAGCAGCGTACCCCGCGGGGCCGTGTTGCGGACCATGGCCGCAAGGGCGGCGACCGGGTCACGGACGAATTCGAGGGTGGTCATGGCTGCCACCACACGGTAGGTGCCGTTCCCTGCCGGCAGACGGCACGCATCCCCGAGTTCGAAGCGGCAGCCCGGACTCGATCGCGAGCGCGCCACCGCGATCATCTCGGCGGACACATCGAGGCCAAG
>JAFGRS010000717.1 GCA_016935045.1 Lentisphaeria bacterium
GGGATCAGCCTTCATCCAAGACTTCGACAACGCATTGGCCCACACCGCGACCGCCGCCGGATTGGCGGCCACCGCCTCAAGCCTCTCCCGCAGGCAGCGCACCTCCGGGACGCGGTCCAGGCCCAGCACCCGGCCGAACTCCCCGGGACAACCGCGGCGCAACGCCTCGACGGTCCTAACCCGCAGCAGCGCCATCAGGGCGAGCAGGATGAACACGTGTACAAGGCGGTAGTAGAACCCACCCTCCCGCGGTGCATCCAGCGGCGCCAGATACTCGAACAATCCGTTGGCTGCCAGCGCCGGCAGAGCGCACAGCACGCCGCCCCGCTCGACGTCGACGCACTCCTCGAAGCGCGTCTCGGCCCCCGAAAGCAGCCCGCAGGCGGCCAGCGCCCGCTCCTCAACCCGCACGCAGGCCATGCCCATGTCCGAAGCCGAGGCGGCGTTCGTCTCCACCCGCTCCGAGCGGGTCGATGCACCACTGGACCGCGCGGGGCGCGCCGACCGCGGCGGCGATCCGCGACTGAGGCACCCCACCGTGCACATGCAGGAAGGCCATCATGGCCCGTTGCGTCGCGTGATCCGCAACGGGATGCACGCGCATCGCACGACTTCCCTGGAACCACGTCACCTGCGTCCCGTCGCTGAAAACACTGCAAAGATCGTCGATGGCGGTTGCGCCCGACGGCATCAACGGCAATAGTCCCTGCTTCATGGGATGTCCCTTTCCAACGCCGCCCAAGCGTTGCAGCTCGCAGCGAAAGGTACATCCCTTTCTTCCGCACCGTAAAGCGGAGTAGATGCGGGAAGAATACGCTATCTTGCTGGACGATAAATAGTTAAGGCTATCTACTCAGAAGAGCGGATCAAGAAGTCTGACCTTATATGCTCTGACCATGGCCTGCTCGGGGCTCTGGGAGTGAGTTCGTCGGCCTTGCATCTGGAGGCACGGGACCAGTGGATCGGATGGAACTGGGACACACGACGGAAAGTGAGTTCGGCGGTGCGCCTCTGGGAGACCGCAGGCTGTCGCGCAGGCTGGTCTCGATTGCCGCAACAAAGGCCCTGGATCCCACCGAAACGTTCACCGAATGCGTCAACGGAGAGATCTCCCAAATGCAGGGCTATCATCGCTTCATCGAGCATCCGGACCGGGATGCGGTGAGCATGGAAACGATCCTCGAGCCGCATCGGCAGCGCACGATCAAGCGCATGCGCAACGAGACTCGCATACTGTGCCCACAGGACACGACGGTGTTGGACTATTCCTCGCTGCGTGGCTGCAGCGGGCTCGGACCGACCGGCGCGAACCAGTCCGGCACAAAGGGACGCGGGTTGCGCCTGCATTCTACGTTGGCCGTGACCCCTGCAGGGCTTCCGCTTGGCATTCTGAACTGCGAGTGCGTTGCCCGCAGGTTCTATGGGAAGCAAGCCAAGGAAAAGCGCCGCAAGCTGCCCTTCGAGCAGAAAGAGGGCTACCGCTGGCTTGAGTCGATCATGGCGTGTGAAAGGGCCGCCGAGCAACTGCCCGACACGCGGCTGGTCTGCGTCATGGACAGGGAGGCGGACATCTTCGAGCTGTTCGACCACGGCAGAGACAACCGCAAAGTCCATCTGCTGGTGCGGGTGGCGAGGAACAGAAACAGTGACGTTGCCGACTCCTTGTTCGAAGAAATCAGGCAGTCGCCGCTGCGTGAAACCGTGCGGCTCGACTTGCCCGGACGCAGGAATCGCAAACGTCGCCTGGTCACCCCCTATGCCGACCTCGAGATTCGTTACACGCCGGTTAACCAGCAAGTGCCCGGGCACAAAGCTCATCTGGGCACGTCGCCGGTTCCGATGTGGGTGGTCTACGCCTACGAACCGAACCAACCGCCAAACACCGCGCCCCATCAAGTGGTTCCTGTTCAGCACTGAGCCGATCGACAGCGTCGAGGGGGCTTTACAGGCTCTGAGGGAGTACTCGCGCAGGTGGCGTATCGAGGAATGGCACAAGGTCCTCAAAAGCGGCTGCAAGATCGAGGACATCATCGCCGAGGACGCTGAGGCCATCCGCCGGGTGGTGGCCATCAACATGGTCATCGCGTGGCGTGTCATGCTGATGACCATACTGGGTCGGGAACAGCCTGGCCTGCCTGCCAACGTCTTGTTTTCGGACATCGAGCTGCGAGTTCTCACCCATTTTGCCCAGACCAGCCGCTACGCAGCGCCCGCGACTCTCGCAGATGCCGTGTGGCTCACAGCCAAGCTTGGAGGCTATCTGGGCAGAAAGTCCGACCCGCACCCGGGGGTCATCGTCATATGGCGCGGTTGCTCCAAACTGGAAACCATGGCCCGAGGCGCAGCGCTGTTCATACACCACGATCCCGGATAGCGCCGCCTTTCACTTTTCCTGTCTGAGTTGTGGGTACGTGTGAGGGCTTGTCCCGGTGGAGCGCCGATAGGAGGGGGGGAGGGGGCGCGGCCGCGCTCCCCCCTGCCCGAATCGGCGCTCCACTGCCGCAAGGGCAGTGGCGGCGGGAACCGATTCGCCGGATCGTGGTACAGCCCCCGGGCTGTTGCGCGGGCCGCGGCGCACCACCGCTCTTCGCCGGGGCCACAGCGGATCTTCGAGGAGGTCCACCCTCCCCGTGTGTTTTCCGGACAGCCGCCGCGCCCGCGCGACCGGAAAACAGACGCCGCCCATCGCCTGCCGGAGACCCGTTTTCCGGACAGCCGCCGCGCCCGCGCGACCGGAAAACAGGAGGGAATTCGTGTGCTTTGTTTGCTTCGTGGGGAGCAATCCCGGCCAATGATCCAGGATTAGCCGTCCCCAGGCGCCGAGGACAATCGCGAAACTGACGGGACGCATCCTTGCCATGGCTCCTCCGGGCGCCGGCTGGAGTGACCCATGCACCCCGCTTGTCGGCAGATGGTCCCCTTCGTGTTCCTTCGCGTGTTTCGCGGTTCGTGAATAGAAAAGGTTGGGATACCGACACTTCTGAGACGATCAGTACGTGCTCGCGAATCTGTGCCCGCGAGGCCGCGGGCGGTCCGACGGATAGGAGACGGGCACCAAGGCCCCACAACTGCTTCTCATTCGTGTGGGTTCGTGTCCCTTCGTGGTTCTCCCGTGCCTACTCCACGCGCAGGCTCTTCCGGGTGGAACTGCATCACCGCCTTGATGCCTCGGCCCGATTCCAGATCGGAGAACACGCTCTCCCAGTCTTCGAGACGACAGCGGTGACTGATCATCGGTTCCAGGCGCAGCGTTCCCTGGGCGACCATGGCGAGGACGGCCTCCCAGATGGGCCAGTTGTGGCTGAAGGTCCCCTGGAGGCGCGCCGCCTTCGAGAGCAGGGGATCGAGGCTGAGCCCCACGGGCTCCGGTCCCCAGCCGACCTTCGTGATCTGGCCCTGCCGCGCCACCGTCCGCAACGCCACGGCCAGGGCCTTCTCGTTGCCCGCCGCGTCGACCACCAGCGGCACACCCCGGCCGCCCGTCATCGCCATGACCGTCGACACCGGGTCGTCCCGCGAGATGTCGATGATCGCATCCGCACCCAGGATCCGCGCCGCCTCCAGCCGTTCCGGACGGCGGCCGGTCCCGGCCACGATCAGCGGCCCGGCCCCCTGCGCCCTGGCCATCTGCAGGCAGAAGAGCCCGATGGGTCCCGGGCCGAGGATCAGGGCGGGGGTCCCCGGCAGCACGCGGGAGAGGACGGCAACCGACTGGTAGGCTACGCAGGCTGGCTCGGTCAGGGCCCCGTGGTCGAAGCTGACGTTGTCGGGAAGCCGGTGCAGGCACCCCTCCCGGACCCGTACGTAGTCGGTGAAGGCGCCGTCGACGCCGTAGCCGAAGCCTTTGCGGTCCGGGCAGAACTGGTAGTTCCCCGTGCGGCATTGCGGGCAGGCGCCGCAGATGACGGCCGAGGTCTCGCTGACGACACGATCACCCACCCGCCAGCCCCGCACCGCCGCCCCGACGGCGGCAATGACGCCGCAGAATTCGTGGCCCTGGATCACCGGCACGGTCACCGGGTTGGCCATGGTGTGCTGCCACATCTCGAGGTCCCAGCCGCAGACCCCGACTGCCCGGGTCGCCAGCAGTACGTCCCCCGCCCCGATCTCGGGGACGGGGACCTCGCGGATCTCGACCTGGCGGGGACGGTTGCCGTACTTGACCAGGGCTCTCATGGCTCACCTGCTGCCGCGGGGGTCAGGATCACCTTCATCAGGCCCGCCTCGCGCTCGTAGAGACGCCGGAACCACAGCGCCCCCTCGGCAAGGGGTGCCACGGCGGAAATCAGGGCATCCACGTTCAGCTGTCCCCTGCCGATGAGATCCAGGCAGGCCGGGTACTCCCCGCTCGAAGCACAACTGCCGAACAGCGTCAGCTCCCGGGTGACGATGGCCTGCAGAGGCACGTCCACCCGGGGCGTTACGTTGCCCACCAGGGCGAGGCAGCCGCCCTTGCGCACCGAAGCGATGGCGGCGGCAACGGTCTCCGGGACCCCCACCGCCTCGAAGACCAGGTCGGCGCCGCGCCCGCCGGTCACCTCGGCAACCCGCGCGGGAACGTCCTCCGACCGGGCGTCCAGCGCGACATCGGCACCCAGGGCGCAGGCCCGCCGCAGCCGGTCCGGGTCCACGTCCACCGCCACGAGCGTGCCGCACCCCGCTACCCGGGCCACCTGCAGAATGAGCAGGCCGATCATGCCGCTGCCCAACACCACGGCCGTGTCGTTGAGCCGAACCGGGACACGGCCCACGGCATGTACCGCAATGGACAACGCTTCGACCATCGCAGCCTGGATATAGGATACTCCGTCCGGCAAGCGGTACAGGATGCGCTGCGGCACCGCCACGTACTCCGCAAAGGCGCCGTCGCGACGGTACTCCTCGCAGGACACCCCCAACACCCTGCGCCGGTCGCAGAGATTGATGCGGCCCTCGCGACAGTAGCGGCACTCGCCGCAGGAGACCGTGCTGTCGAAGGTCACCCGAGCGCCGGGACGCCACTCCGCCACACCGGCGCCCACGGCCTCGACCACCCCCGCCGCCTCGTGGCCCATGACGAGAGGCGGACGGCGGCGCCCCGTCGAACCATCCAGGCCGTGGATATCACTGCCGCAGATCCCGCAGGCCCGGACCCTGACCAGGACCTCGTCCGGCCCGACCTCCGGATCGGGGACGTCGGTGTAGACCAGCCTGCCGTATTCCTCGAGCACCAATGCCTTCATCGTGCCTCGTACTATCGCGCCCCCGGCCTCCCCTGCAAGGACCCTCGCGACATCTGGGATGGTGCAAGATCCCCACGCCGCCGCCGGGCTCGTCCCAGTGGAGCGCCGATGGCAGGGAAAAGAAGGGGGGGGCGCGCCGCAGCCCTTCCCCC
>JAFGRS010000718.1 GCA_016935045.1 Lentisphaeria bacterium
CCCTCCAGGGGATGGGGATGCGGCTCCGCGGAGCGTCGCCCTCCAGGGGATGGGGATGCGGCTCCGCGGAGCGTCGCCCTCCAGGGGGATGCGGCGAGCACGAGCGGTCTGCTTCCTTGGCCCCGGTGGGGTCCGGTGTCGAAAGGGACCACCTTTTCCCCGGCGGGTTCCCGGGCGCGATGGCGCCTCGGCAGTAGAGTATGCCCATCGTCTCAGAGCAATCCGGACGATAGCATGGCATGCCCGCGAGGCCGCGGGCGCTCCAGAGGCATGCCCGCGAGGCCGCGGGCGCTCCAGAGGCATGCCCGCGGGGCCGCGGGCGGGGTTGGGTTGCGTCAGGAGACCGCGGACGTGATGGCGGGTCAACGGGTATTGGTTCTCGGACTTGGTGAGAGCGGTCTTGCGGCGGCGCGTCTGGCGCGTCTGCATGGGGCCGAGGTGACGGTGTTGGACCAGGCCCCGGCGGCGGCGCTGCGGGCCAGGAGCGAGCATCTCGAAGGCATCGGGGTGGAGGTACGGGCCGAGTGGAACGGCGCCCCCCCGCCCTTCTCCCCCGATCTGACGATCCTCAGTCCGGGCATCCGTCCGTCGTCGGACCTGGGGATCCTGGCGGCGTCCGTGCCGGGTCCCGTCATCGGCGAACTCGAGTTCGGGTTTCGGCATTGCGCCTGCCCGATCCTGGCGGTCACCGGCACCAACGGCAAGACGACGACGGTGGAGCTGCTGTTCCACTGCCTGCGCAAGGCGGGGTACCGGACGGCCGCCGCGGGCAACATTGGCACCCCCCTGTGCGATGCGGTCCGGCGCTCGCACCTGCTCGATGTGCTGGTGGTCGAGGTGAGTTCCTTCCAGCTCGAGTCCGTGGAGCGCTTCGCACCCCTTGGCGCCGCCCTGCTGAACCTGACGCCAGACCACCTCGACCGTCACCGCACGATGGAGGAGTACCTCGCCGTCAAGCTGCGCCTGTTCCGCCACGTTTCCTCCGCACGTCATGCCGTGTTGCGGGCCGACCTCGGCCGGGATCCCCGGGTGATGGCGGCCCTGCCGGCGGGGGCTGCAAGGACCTTTTCGGGAACGGACGACGGCGCCAGCGCCTACGTGGTCTCCGCCTCCAGGATGCTCTGCCGACGGGAGGAGGATGGCATCCTGACGCCGCTTGCGGCCGTGTCCGAGCTTCGTCTGCGGGGTCGCCACAACCTCGAGAATGCCCTCGCGGCCCTGGCCCTGGCGGATGCGGGCGGCTTCGACGCCGAACGCCTCGCCCCCCACGCGGTCAGTTTCGGCGTTGGACCCCATCGCCTCGAAACCGTGGCCGTCTGCAACGGCATTCGCTTCGTCAACGACTCCAAGGCCACCAATCCGGATGCCCTGTGCAGGGCCCTGGATGTCCTGGCCACGCCCGCTGGACCGGCCCATATCCTGCTCATCGCGGGAGGGGTCGACAAGGGGGTCTCCTTCGCGGGCCTCGAAGAGACCCTTAGGCGTTGCGTCAAAGGCGTTTTTCTGATCGGAACGTGCCGTGAACGACTGGCAAAGCTGTGGAATGGTGCGTTATGTTGCAGACAGCATGCATCCCTCGAAGCGGCCCTGGATGCGGCGATCGAGGAAGCAGTTGCCGGTGATGTTGTCCTTCTGTCGCCCGGGTGCGCCAGTCAGGATATGTTCCGGGACTATGCCGACAGAGGATCGAGATTTCGCGATCTGGTAGGACGGAGGTTTGGGGCATGAACACAGAGTGTGTGACGGTTGCGGTTCGTTGGCTGGTACGGTATGGCGGCATTGCCTTGGTGGGGACGTCCCTGGTTGCCGGCGGTTGCCGGAGCAGCCGCGGCAGGCCGGGTCTGCTGGGTCCCCGGGCCGTCATTCCCGACCCCTATGCTGCTCCTGCCGCTCCCGGCGCCGGGATGCTTTCGGCGGAGCCCTCGTTGCCCCCCGAGATTCCGGCTGTCATGCCGCCCATCCTGCCCCCGAGCGTGCCCTTCGACGAGGGCGTGCTGCCGCCCGCCTTGGCGCCGGTACCGATCGACGAGGGGCGGTTTGCCGAGGGCATCGTCCTGCCTCCGACGGTGGATAGCCAGCGCCTGTCCTATACCGTGCGCAAGGGCGATTCCCTCTGGCTCATCGCCGAGAGCCATGGGGTGACCGTCGCCGAACTCGCCGCCGAAAACAACCTCGACCCGAACAAGACCATCCACCCCGGGGACGTGCTGGTGCTGCCCCCGGGCGCCCGCAAGGTCGATCCCTCCGAAATCCGCCGGCCCAAGCCCCCGGCTGCAGCCGGCAAGCAACCCGCCTCGAAACCCGCGGCGAAGAGCACAGGCCCCAAGAGCATCGCCAAGGAACCCATCCCGGCGAACGGCGTCTACACGGTCAAGAGCGGCGACAACCTCTGGGTCCTCTCCCGGCGCTTCGGGGTGCAGTCGCAGGACGTCATCCGCTGGAACGACCTCAAGACGGACGTGCTCCAGGTGGGTCAGAAACTGCGCCTGCGCGGGGACGCTGCCGCCGCCGGGGGGACGGCGACCGCTCCGGAACGCGCGACGCCGCCCGCCGCGGGGGCTGGTGTCATGCTGCCTCCGGCCGACGGGACCACCCCCGGGCCCCGCACGGAAGTGGAGGAGGAGGCGGCCGTCGGCGTGCCCACCACGCCCAACGTCCTGCCGCCCATGAAGCCGGGCGCCCTGGAAGTCCCCCGCATGCTCTCGCACACGGTCACGGAAGGGGAAACCCTCCAGATCATCGCGGACATGTACGGCACCACCGTCGAAGCCATCCGCAGGGAGAACCCGACGGTGAAGAACGATGCGGACCTGAAGCCGAACATGAAGCTGATGGTGCCCTACCGCTGAGGCGGTGGCGCCTCCCACAATCCGAGGAAACCGGGGAGATGCCGGCCGAGGCGCCTCCCCGGTCTTGTTTGTCTGTGTGAGGCCCGGGCATCCTGACCGGTGGCGAGGTGGGGACCACGCCCCGGACGCGCAGCGGCGGGCCGGAGATGGTGGTTCGGATCGGGGCGCGGACGCGTCTGGCGAGGGGCCCCCGAACCCGCCGGGGGCATGTCCGGAGCGCACAGAAGGAGGACCCAGCCCATGGCGGGAATCACCTGCGGCATTGTCGGGTTGCCCAACGTGGGCAAGTCGACGCTCTTCAACGCCCTGACCCGCGCCCGGGCCAAGACCGAGAACTACCCCTTCTGCACCATCGATCCCAACGTGGGGGTGGTCCACGTGTCGGAACCGCGTCTCGAAGTCCTCAACCAGGTCGAACAGCGCCCCAACGCGGTGCCGCCGATCATCGAGTTCGTCGACATCGCCGGGCTGGTGGCGGGGGCCTCGAAGGGCGAGGGGCGGGGCAACCAGTTCCTCGAACACATCCACAACGCGGACCTCATCGTGCACGTGGTGCGGGCCTTCGAGGACCCCAACGTGGCCCACGTGCGGGGGACCTGCGACCCGCTGGAGGACATTTCCGTGGTCAACCTCGAACTGCTGCTCGCGGACCTGCAGCACGCCGAGAAGGCCGTGCAGCGCTACGAACGCCTGGCGCGAGCCCACGACCGCGAGGGCATGCATGCGGTGGAGGTGCTGCGGCGGATCCTGGCGCATCTCGGCGACAGCCGTCCCCTTCGCACCCTGGACCTGACCCCCGAGGACCTGGCCGCCCTGCCGGACTGCCGTTTTCTGACCCGGAAGCCGGTGCTCTACGTGGCCAACGTCGGGGAGGATGCCCTTCCCGATCTGGAGACGTCGGCGACGGGCCGTATCCGGGAGCTGGCGGCCAGCGAGGGCAATGCGGCGCTGCCCATCTGTGCCCGTATCGAGGCCGAGATCGCCGAACTGGGGCCCGAGGATGGTGCCGCCTTCGTCGAGGAACTGGGGCTGCACGAAGATGCCCTCCGCCGGCTGATCCGGGAGTGCTACCGGCAGCTGGGTCTGATCACCTTCTTCACCGTTGGCGACCAGGAGGTCCGCGGCTGGACGATCCCACGGGGCGCGGCGGCCCCGGCTGCCGGGGGAGTGATCCACGGGGATTTCCAGGAACACTTCATCCGGGTCGAGGTCATCCACTTCGCGGACTTCGAGCGCCTGGCTTCCCGCCATGCGGTGCGCGAGCACGGGCTCCTGAAGCTCGAAGGCAAGGAGTACGTGGTTCAGGATGGCGACATTCTGTTTTTCCGCGTCGGGCACTGAGGCGGCCGCGAGGAGCCGACGCGGACGGAACGACTCGTGCGGACTGGCCGTCTCATGCGGATGTGGAGCATCCAGGGCAGAGGATAGAAGGCGAGCGGGACACGTGCGCATCCCGTGGAGCAAATGGCTGTTCCGGGCAGGCGTGGCGCTGACGCTGGCGGCCCTTTACTGGACCGCGTGGCGTGTCTGGATTGGGAAGCCCCAACTTCGGGTGCGGCCGGAGGGCGTCCCGGACACGCGGACCGCCCGGCAGCTCGGCAACCGCATCCGCGGCATCGCCCGCGGCGAGCGGCTTCGGTCATGGCGCGAACCGGGGCTGCAGAGCCGCCAGGCGGCCTGGATCGCCGCCAAGGCCGAACACTGCCTCCATTCCTCCCGCATCCTCGACCGCAAGGTCGAACCCGAGGCCAAGTCGTGCCTCTGGGTCCGTGACATGTGGGTGCTGTTGACCCGCGCGCGCCTGCTCAGCCAACTCGGCGCGACGGAGATCCCCGAGGAACAGGGCGCACGCCTGCGGGCCTACTGGTCGGCGGTGGACCATTCCCTGCAGCCCTACTCGGTCAGCGTGCCCGAGTCCTGGGACGAGGAAGGGAAATGGCCCCTCATCGTGCAGTTGCACGGGCACGGTTGGTACCAGCCTTTCCAGGGTCATCCGGCGCCCCAGTTCAAGGGCGCCTTTGCCGTTGCCCCCCACGGCCGCGGCGCCACGGATTACATGGCACTGGGCGAAGACGACGTACTCGCCGCCATCGAGGAGGTATGCCGGGATTTTCCCGTCGACCGCGAGCGCGTCTACCTGCGGGGAGGCTCCATGGGCGGGACCGGGTGCTGGCACCTCGGGACCGTTGCCGCCGACCGCTTCGCCGGGATCTGCCCCATCGCGGGCAACGCGGATTACCTGGCCTGGAGCGCACGCTGGGGGTGGAATCGGCCCTTCCCGGGACGCTACGACGCACTGCGCCGGCGGATCCAGGAATCCCACACCGCCCGCTCCCGGGCGGGAAACCTCCTCCACCTGCCCACATACGCACTCCACGGCAGCGGCGACGCCATCGTGCCCCCGGAACACGCCCGGCAGATGGTCGCGGAACTGCGCCGTCTGGGATGCCCGGTCGAGTACAGGGAATTCCCGGGAGTCGGCCATGGAGGCTTTCCGGGCAGCGCCCAGGACGAGGCGTTGGGGTGGTTGTGCGCGCGCCCGAGGGAGACCCTGCCGCGTCGCGTGCGCTGGTCCTGCGAGCTGATGCGCCACGGACAGGCATACTGGTTGCGTCTGGAACGGAAGAAATCGCCCCTGGGTGCGGCCTGCATCGATGCGGCCGTGGGCGAGGGCAACCGGCTCACGGCATCCACGGCCAACCTGGCCGCCTTTTCGGTGCGCCGGGAGGCGGGGCTTTTCGACCCGGGCAGACCGGTTTTCACGACCGTTGACGGCGAGCGGGTCATCTTTCCCCCCGGGCCGGCCGACCAGAGCCTGTGCTTCCGTTTCGTTCCGGGCAGCGGCTGGCGGGACCAGGCACAGGTGCAGCCGCCGCCCATCGAAAAACGGGCCTGGCTCGAAGGCCCCATCCAGGAAGCCCTCATGGCGCCCTTCGCCCTGGTACTGGGAACGAGGTCCCCCGATCCCCTGACGCGGAACCTGTGGTACCGGGAGGTGCGTGCCTTCGCCGAGGAATGGAAACGCCGCAATGGGGCCCCCTGCCCCTTCCTCCGCGACGTGGACTGCACCGCCGAGGTCGCCGGGAGCCGCAACCTGATCCTCTTCGGCGGGCCGGAAGACAACTCTCTGAGCGCCGTCCTGGCCCCCCGCCTGCCCATTCGGCAGATGATGCATCCCCTGCTCGCCGCCGCCGGCACCGCGCCGGCGACAGCCCCGGACCTGAACAGCCCCGAGGGGGGATGGTTCCTGCTCTACCCGAACCCCGAACATCCGCACCGCCTGGTGGTCCTGGTCGCCGGCAACGGCCCGGCCGCGATCTACCAGTCCTGGGGACGCTTCGGGAACTGGTTCAACTGGGGCGTGCACGATTCCCGCAAGTACTTCGACTACGCCGTGTTCGACGCGCGTTCCGCCAGTCCGGAGTCGTTGCTGCTCGTGGGCTGGTTCGGAACGGACTGGAGTCTCGATGAGGGGTGCTGGTGGTTGGGTTCGGAGGCCGTTCGAGCCGGGATGGGCAGGCAGGGGTTCCCGTCCCTGAAGGCTCCGACGCCGGAGGCCTCGACGCTGGACTTGGTGGACCTGCAGCCGACCCGGATCGACCAGATGCGGGGTGCGGTCGGGTTCGGATGCACCTTCCGCGGCCGCCCCCTGGCCCGCGGCCTGGGCATTCGCGCACCCGCGTTCCTCGAATACGAACTGGATGGCACCTGGAAGGAATTCGTCGCCGGCGGAGCCCTGATCGAGGGCATCGAGGTCGGAATGACCGAGCAACGGTCCCGGGGCGAACGGGTCCGCTTCGTCGTCAAAGGCGACGGCAAACCTCTCGCAGCGGCACAGGCCTCCTGGGACCAACCGGAGGTGCTCCTCAACGCAGACCTGACCGGGGTGCGCAAACTGCGCCTCGAAGCGACTGCCGAAGGAAGCCCCGCCTGGCTGCACATGGAGGCCGCCTGGCTCGCACCTCGACTCTATCGGGCCAGTTTCATCGAGTAAATACCAGCATGCGGATAACCTAACGTTTCCCTGGATCCCGCGATGCCCGCGACGCACCGGCGCGGGTTCGCGGTATCCTGCCCGGGATGACCCG
>JAFGRS010000719.1 GCA_016935045.1 Lentisphaeria bacterium
CTGGCGCGCTTGGTAGCCGTTTCGCGATCGCCCGCGACAAGCGGGTGGACGCTAAACGGGTACGCCGTCGGGTCCTCCGCGGCGCCCGCCTTGGTTCGGCATACCGCGGCGGAAGGCGGGTTCCGGCGCATCTCCGCCGGGTGTCCACCTGCGCGCGCCCCACGATCCACATGCTGAGATCCGGTCAATAGGCGGCCACGGCGCTGCGCAGTTCCTTCAGGAAGATCTCGATGTGATCCGGGGTGGTGCCGCGGCCGAGGCTGATGCGCAGGGCGCCGCGGGCAGCGGTCTCCGGGATGCCCATGGCCCGGAGCACGGTGCTGGGCGCGCCGGACTCCGCGCGGCAGGCGCTGCCGGTGGCGACGAGGACGTTGCGTTCGGCCAGCAGCCGCATGATCACGGCCCCCTGGTACCCCGGCAGGGCCACGCTCAGGATGTGGGGAACCGCAGCGGCCGGGGAGAGCACCTCGATCCCGGGCGCCCGCCAGCCCGCAAACTCCGCGCGCAGGTCCTGGTTGAGGGCCTGCAGGCGGCGCCATTCCGTTTCCCTTTGCGCGCGGGAGATGGACGCGGCCAGCGTCATTTCGACGATCCCCACGACATCGAGGCTTCCGGCACGCAGGCCCCGCTGCTGGGGGCCGCCGTAGTGAAGGGGTTCGAGGACGATGCCGGGACGAAGCAGGAGGGCCCCCGTGGCGGCCGGACCGCCGAACTTGCATCCGGCCAGGGCGAGGAGGTCGATGGCGGCGGCATGCCAAGGGACCTCGATGCGCCCGAAGGCCTGCATGGCGTCCACCGCGAGCAGCGCCCGCGGCGCGTGCTGCCGCATCCACGTCCTCAGGGTCACCAGGTCGTGCACGGCGCCGGTCTCATTGTTGACCTGGCTGACCGCCACCAGGCAGGCACGGGACGCCGCGGCGGGGGCGACCGCGCCCAGTGCCAGGCGTCCCTGACGGTCCAGGGGAATCTCCACCACTTCCCCGCCTTCCCGGGCGGCATGCCGGCGACAGGGTTCGAGGAGTGCCGGGTGCGCGCCGGCGTCCACCAGGACCGCAGCGCCGTCCCGGGTGCGCCGCAGGATGCCCAGGGCCATCAGGTTGTCCGCCTCCGTACCTCCGGCGGTCCAGACCACCTGCGCCTCGCCCTCGGCGATGCCGAGACACGCCGCCAGATCCCGTTCGGCACGACCGACGGCGTCCCGTCCCCGTTGGCTGAACCGGCTTGTGCCGTGGGGATTGGCCACGTATTCCCGGGACAGCGAGGCATGGATGTCCAGGACCTCGCTCAGGATCGGATGGGCCCCGGCATAGTCGAGGTAGACGAACGACGGTGGGGGAGACGGGCGCCGCTGCATGGCTGGTTCGCCTCCGTCAGGGCTCCTCGAGTGTTCCCAGGAGCATGATCATGCCCGCGGCCCACTGGGTGCCCTCGAAGCGTTCCGCGAAGGCCGCCTCATCCAGTGCGAGCACGGCGCGGTTGGGTCCTTCCCGCCGTTGCAGGATGGCCCGTTTGTCGGGCGGTTCGGGGGCGATCTCGAGTTCCACGGTGTGGAGTCCGTCGGGGAGTTCCGACGCGATCTCCATGGTCTGCAGCCGATCGTAGGTGCAGTACGCGTCGAAGCGGTCGCGCCGGCCTCTGTCGACGCCGTCCACGCGGACCACGACGCTGCCGCAGCGTGGACCGACGAGGTCATAGACCTTGGCCAGGGTCCCCCGGAAGCGAAAGCCGGCGCGGGTCCCGGGCTCCTCGGCGAGCCACAGTTCGGGCAGGCGTTGGGCGAAGCGTTTGGCGAGGTCGTCGGCGGCGGGGTCGAGTCGGCGCCAGCCGGGTCCGAGGGTGGCGCGGCCGAAGGGGACCATCGTCGCGTTCTCCCAGTTGTCGGCGCGCAGGGGCGTCGGCAGCGGGTGGGGACCGGCCGTGCCATGGCTGAGGAACGTGCCCATGGCGCGAACCACGGCGTCGAGGTAGAGGCCGTGTCCCGTATCCGTGTAGGGATGCACGCCGTCGCTGCTGAAGTGGTGGACGCCCGCGGCCATGGCTTCCAGGCGCGCCTCGCGCCCGGGGTCTTTGGGGTCCCGGAACACGACCTTGCCCTGCTGCGCGAGTTGGGCTACGCGCAGGCCCATGTGAACGCTGGGGATGGCGTAGGCGTCCGCCACGGCCTCCATGACGCCGGCGGCGCGGGGGTACTTGCCGTTCTGCAGGTCACCCAGCATGCCCTCGGTCAGGGTGTACACGAAGCAGATGTCCGTCTCGGGGTTGGCCCGCCAGGTCTGGCGGACGATGCCTTCCATGGCCTTGGTGATCCGCTCCGGGGGGGCCCCGCCGTCGTTGACCGCGAATTCCACGAAGAGCAGGTCCGGATGGTGGCGCAGCACATCCTGCCGCAGACGGAAGACGCCCAGGTCCGAACCCGTCCCCCCGATGGCCGCGTGGATCTCGGTCACCGCCGCACCCGGAAACTGCCCGCGGAACCACTCCAGGGTCAGTACCCTCCAACCCGGCTGGGCCGTGATGCTCCCTCCCAGGTAGCCGATGGCCACCGCGCCATCGGCCCGCAACCTGGCGGCGACGTTCGGCAGTCCTCCCCGTACCGTGTACTCCACGGCATCCCGCGGGGCGACCTCGGGAGGAGCGCCGGATGCCCCGGCGGCCCCGGCCATGACAGTGAGGGCGACGCAACAGGCGGTCTCCGAGCAGGTTCGCATGACAGGGTTCCTTTGCCGTTTGGGAGCGATTCTTGATTTCTGCCATCGGCGCCTCTTTAGTATGGCCGTTTCCGTCCAGGTTTCCACGGCGGCATTGCATCGGAGCAATGCCTCAAGGAACATGGAACGGCTCGCCGGGAGGGCTCCGGGCCCGACGGCGCGTCCTGTTCGAGCAAGGTGGACAGCAGCGATGGATGCCGGCGCCCCGGAAATGGCTGCCAAGCCCTATCGGTGGGGCAGGTTGTTCATCCGCTTTGCGGCGAGCAGTGCCGTTGGCGTCCTCATTCTCACCGCTCTGGCCCTCGCGGTGGTGGTTGTCCGTATCGAGCGCGAGCTGTCCCGCACCCGCTATCACGTGTCCCCCGAGGTGAGCGAGGGGATTGCGGTGTTGGTGGCGTCCCGTCAGCGCACGGCGGATTTCCTGGCGGCGCGTTTCGGGGCTGACGCGACCTCGCCCTATCCCCCCGCCGGTTTCCCGGAGGCGATCCGGAACTCCCGCGACCTCGACCAGGCCCGGCATGCCTGCGCCGCCTATCGCGAGGATATCGCCCGCCTCCAGGAACGCCTGGTCGCAGGCTTCTCCCATAGCATCGCCTGGCTGAACGCCAGCATGAGCCGCAAGGCCGGCAGGATCCGCCAGGCAATCCAGGAAAGGCATGCCAGGGAAGCCGCCGCGCTGGAAAGCCGGATCGCCGGCCTGCGGGAACGCCTTGACCCGAGGAAGGGCATCTTCGAACCCCTCGGCGCGGCCGAGTACCAGGATCGCGTGGCGGTCATCGACGAAGCGGTCGAGTTCCTCACCTTCCTGCGGACACTGAGCGACAGCGAGCCCGTCCTCGAACGCGTGGACACGGCGATCGAAAGCCTCCGGCGCCTGAAGGCCACCCTCCCGGAACCGGCGTCGGAGACCTTCCGGCTGGCCATCGTGCGCCAGGTCGCCGAACTGCGCCGCGCGCTCGCGGACCTGCTCCGTGCGGACGAGAAGCTGCAGGGCGAACACCTGGTGGAACGACTCGAGACGCTGGACGCCGAGGTCCGCGGGGCCATGCACGGTTCCTGGGCCGTCGAGGCCGATCTGGATCGCGTGGTGCTGTTGCTGGACAGGGAGGGAGAGGCCCTCGATGCGGCACGTCACGCTCGGCGCAATGCCCTCTTCGGGGGTCTGGTGCAGTGTGGGGCGACGCTGGCGGCGGGGTTGCTGGGCGCCCTCTTTCTGCTGGTGGTGGCGGACGTGTTGCGCGCCTTCCTGGACATGGCGGCAACGGCCTCGGCGGCAGGGGACCCCGCCCCGGTTGCCCACCCCGCCGCCCGCACGGGCCGGCCGACGCCATCCGGCACTGCCGCCGCCACCCGCCGGGAGGCCCCCCCACCCACGGCCGGGGCAACCCTGTCCGTTCCCGGCCCGGCCGCTTTCCCCGACGTGCCGGCGCCGCCACGGAGGCGCGAGAGCCCGATGGAGGTCATGAGGGGGTGTCGGGCCCGTACAAGCGGACTTCGTACACCCGTGCCCGGAACGCCGGATCCCACGCTCTCCGAACCGTCAGCCGAACCGCCTGCGCCCGACGACCTCCCAGAGGATGCAGCCGCTGGCGCTGACGATTGTCCGTGACCGTCACCATGTCTTCCCAGGCGCTGTCCTCTCCCCGCACGGCGACGGTGTAGTCTCGGACGCAACGGCCGCAGACGTCCCTGGCGCTGTTGATGGGTGCATCCAGGTAGGCTCGCTCGATGGTGTCGAAGGTGAGGTGAATGCGGCCGAGGGCCGTGGCGGCGGGGAGGTCGAGGAGCAGGGACTGAGGCAGGGGCTGGCGCACGTCGCTGAGCCACATGTGCACGGGGTTGGTGGAGTAGCGTCGGTTGTGCCCGTCGATGACGTTGCGGGCTTCGCCGTAGGGCGGGGCGGGATCGATCCGGAAGGCGGGGACCGTCGGGCCCACCCGGTAGCAGCGACCGTCCTCGCCGGGGCCGACGCCCAGGCAGAAATCGTAGCCCGTCTCGTCCAGGGCCAGCTCCAGCCCCGGACAGACGCCGAGGAGCAGGTTGCAGCGGGTCTCGTCGGAGGTGGGATCCGCCGGGCACAGGGAAAGGGAGGCGCCGAAATCCGCCCGGACCCAGCCCTCGGAACCCGCCGGGACCCGTGCCTCCGCGGCCGCCAGGCGGCGGAACGAGTCGACGCGATTGTCGTATCCCCACTCCATGCGGTTCCCGGCGCCGCGGAGGTGACGCGGACGGATCACCTCCTGAGGCTCCTTCCACAGCCGTTCGCGCTCGAACCGTTCGACGACGACGGGGAGACACAGGTCCCGGTCCGTCGAGTTCCGCACCAGGAACGAGGCGCTGCGCAGGCTCGGGGCCCAGTCCCAGAGCTGCACCCCGGCCGGGCGGTCGAGGGGCAGCCACGGTCCCGGCCGGGTGGCGCCATGGCGCATCTCGCTGCTGGCGCTGACGGAGGCCGGCCGGGCGAGATCGTCCGGGTCCCGGTTGGTTGTGGTCAGAATGGTGGCGTCCTGACGCAGGAGGGTCTGCTGCAGGGCCTCGATGTGGCGCCTGCCGACGTCCGCCGCGCCAGTCCCCAGCCGTCGCGCCAGGGCGGCCGCGGTGCCCACCGCCTGGCCGGCGGCCCCCAGGGTCCGCATCAGGCGCACGGTGCCCAGGGCGAGGTGGCTGACGCTCATCAGGCGGCCGGCCAGCCAGAGGTTGTCGAAGTCCCGGGCATAACAGCAGCGATAGGGCAGGTTCCACAGGGGCGGGATGCTGTAGAACACCACCCGCGCCCGGCTGCCCTCGGGTTCATGAATGTCGACCCCGTAGCCGCCGTAGGCAACGCTGTCCGGAAAGGCCACCGCGTTCTCCACATCGGTCTGCGTCAGCACGTAGTCCCCCACAAAGCGATGGCTCTCCCGCTTGCCGCTCTTTGGGCTTACCCAAATCAGCTCCCAATTCTTCGCTTTTTCCACGAAGGAATGGTTCTTGACGTTGTCCCAGGTGCGGTAGAGCTGGTACAGGATCTCGTCGCGGATGGCGGCGGCATCCCCGATGGTGTCCCGTTCGCCGCCGCTCTCCGTGACCCAGAGAAAGCAGCATTCCGCGTCCGGGTTCCAGGAGGACGGGTACCCCCCCAGGGGCGCCATGGGGCCCTCGGCGGCCGCCCGGGCGGCGAAGCGTGGGGGCAGGCGGAAAGGCACGGGCACGGCGGACCGGCGCACGAGGGCGGTGATGCTGGTCCCCATGGTCTGCCGGGTCCCCACGGCCTTGCCGCTGCGTTCCCCGAAGACGTCTGCGGCCTCGCTCCCGATCATGGAGGCCGCCCCCGCGGAGCGCGCCACGCAGCCGTCGCCGCTGGCGTCGATGACCCCGTGACGGACCTCGAACCGCCGGCTGCGGAAATGCTCGATGTCGATCACGTCGACGGCCGTCAGCCGTCGGCCGTGGCAGTGCGCCTGCCGGCCCTGGTGGCTGCGGAACACCCGTACCCCCGCCTCGAACAGGGCATCGTTCAGGATCAGGTCCCAGGTGTGTGAGATGTTGTAGTGATGCCCATGGGTGCGCGTCTTGGCGTGATGCCACGCCGCCTCGATCTCGAGTTCCTCGATGATGCCCGTCTCCGAAGCGAAGGGATGGAACGAATGGGCGCCGGAGACGTGGACACCCAGGAGCGGGCCGGAATTCCCGCCGAGGCAGGGGTCCATCTCGACCAGGGCAGTGTCGCAGCCGTTGCGGGCGGCCGCGATGGCGGCACAGACCCCCGCGACCCCCGCGCCGACCACGAGAACATCGACCGTCTGCCGGTCGCGGGAGGGGGCCTCGGGGATGGGATGGAGCGCCATGGTTCTCCGGGCGGCCTGCGCGCGGCAGGCGTTGTCCGCGTCTGCGCTGCCGGGGGTTCACAGCAGGCGCGGGTTGCGGTCCTCGTCGATGCGCCGGCGGATCTCGGCGGTCATCGAGCCGAAGCCGAAGCGCAGGGCCGTTTCGAGCAGGAGGCTCCAGTCCGGCTTCCCCCGGCGCAGGGCCTCCATGCCCTCCCAGTCGGGAGGCGGCGTCCTGCGCAGGGCCACCAGGGAACGGTTGCGCTGCAGGATGGCCTCGGACTGCCGCAGGCCTTCGCGCAGGCCGGGGCGCTCGATCCGGTCCAGGTCCGCAAGAATGCCGTCGATGCTGCCGAAACGCCGCAGCAGGATGGCGGCTGTCTTCGAACCGACGCCGGGGACGCCGGGAATGTTGTCCACCGTGTCGCCCACCAGCGCAAGGTAGTCCACGAGCTGGTGGGGGGGGACCCCGAACTTCTCCGTGATCGCCGCCGGATCCACGAGCTTCATGCTGCCCTTGCTGCCGGGCTGCACCAGCGCGACCCCGGGTTGCACCAACTGCCCCAGATCCTTGTCGTGGGAGACAATGGCGACATCCCGTCCGCCCCGCTGGTCGACTACGACGGCGATGAGGTCGTCGGCCTCGAATCCGTCGGCCTGCAGGACGCGCCAGCCCATCGCCCGGGCCCAGTCGCAGATGGGAGGAACCTGGCTGCGAAGGTCGTCGGGCATGGGCGGACGGGTCGCCTTGTAGGCGGGGAGCAGCTCGATCCGGTGCCGCGGCTTGCCCTTGTCGAGGACCAGGGCCGCGTAGGCGTGCGGGAGCTGCTGGTCCAGGGTCAACAGGAAGCGTGCCATGCCGAACAGCGCGTTGCTGGGTTGTCCGTCGGGCGCCGTGAGCCCGCGGATGGCAAAGTACGCACGGTAGATCTGGGAGTATCCATCGACGAGCAGGATGCTGTTCTCGCCACTCACGGCAACGCCCTTTCCTCCTCCTCGGTTCACACTCCCAGCTCGCGCATGGCCCGGGCGACAACGGGGGCCAGGTTGCTCTCCCCGAGCCGCAGGATGGCGATCTCCCGCTCCGCGCTGGCGGGGCTGTCCGAGGCATGGGCCGTGTTCACCATCACGTCGGCGCCGAACTCCCGGCGAACCGTACCCCCCGGCGCCTGGGTCGGGTCCGTCGGCCCCAGGACCTCGCGGATCTTGGCCACCGCGTGCTCCCCTTCATAGACCAGCGCCAGACACTTGACCCGACCGTCCGCATCCATCGACCCCTCCGCAACCCCGCCCATGGCATGCCCCGTCATGAACTCGATGATCCGGTCGAACTGGCGCTCCGCGTAGGGAATCCCCACACCCTCGGAAAGACACTCCGCCAAGCGGGCCGGCAATGCCAGGCCAAATTCCCTCTCCAGTACCTCCCGCGCCCTGCACCCAATGCCAGGAGCCAGCTTCCGGCGCAGAACGTCCCGTACCGAACCGTAGAACTCCAAGCCCTGACGAACCGTCATGCGGCAGACCTTCATGGCGATGATGCGCAGACCCGTGCGGCTGAACATGTCGATCACCGCGCCGGGACGCGAACTCCTCTCGCGCCAGCTGTCCGGTTTGATCACCACCAGGGTCTTCTCCACGGCCTCCGGCTCGGCGTATATGCACACCCGTTCGTGCAGCGCCTCGTGTTTCTCCGCCAGGCCCATCCAGAAACGCAGATCCCGCACCGCCGTCCGCGTGCAGTCGGGAATCAGCACGGCAGGTTCGAAGTAGCGGATGCTGCCGTCCTCGTTGCGCACCAGGTCGCCGTACGTATCCCGTATGGTCTCGCCGCTGGCGCTGCTGATGTGAATGTGGCCGGCCACGGCAGCCACGTCCGAAAAGGCATTCTGACCGCGGAAAACGAGCAGCAGCATCCGGTGCCGCCGCCCGTCCGAGTCCGGGCCGAAGTTCTGCAGGATGTAGTCCCGGATCACATGACGACCACAGGACTCCCCGGCATCCGCCCGTTGCTGCGACATGACCACATCGGCATAGGCCTCCGCCATGGCGCGGGTGAGGGCGAAGACCTGGGTGGCGATCAATTCGGCCGACGTCCGCCCCAACAGCCGCGCCAGAATGGCGCCCGTCCGCGATTTGCGGATCATGTAGGGGGTGACAACGACGTAGGTGAGTTCCTCGGCCATCGCGGGAGTTCCCGTGCGCACGCATCCCCCCCCTCCGAGCGCATCCACAAACGACAGGCCCTCCTACCCCGGAAAGCACTCGCCGCCTCACGTCGGAGTGGGGCGGCGATGCATCGTACGGTTGCGATTCTTCGCGGGGCGGCGTCTCACTTCTTCATGGGCAGGATCTTGTACATGCCCGTGCCGCAGACGCTGCAGGTGCCCTTCATGGCCGGCCGGCCATTCTTCATGGTGACCTTCTTGGCACCCTTCATGTCTCTCGTGGCCTTGCACTTCACACAGTATGCGGTTTCTGCCATGATCGGTCCTCTCCTTGCTGGCTGTCCCATCGTTGACCGGTCCCCGGCGCCAGCCTATATTGCC
>JAFGRS010000720.1 GCA_016935045.1 Lentisphaeria bacterium
CATATTGAGGTCGGCCACGGTGAAGATCTCGCAGCGGGTATCGAACGTGGTGGACGACGGCAGACTGTCCAGAACAGCGTCCCCGCCACCGCCGCTCTGCAGAGACCGTCCGCAGCCGAAACACCTCGGTGATGCCGACAGGTCATCGGCCGCCTCCGGGGCGCGGCAGCCGCAGAAGGTACATTGGGCGACGGAAGTGGTCATGGACATCCCGTCCGTTCCGGCGACGGCCGGGGCGCCGCCAGACCGGAGCGTGGTCCCGGCGATGGCCCACGGGACGTCGACCTCTGACAGAAGATCCTGCTGCACCCGGGGCAACGTGCCCCCACACCGGCGCAGCCTTCTATAGCACCTGGCGGACGAGGCACAAGCCAGCTCACGGAAAACGCATCGTCGTGGGGGCCCCTTCCCATCCCTCCACATCGGGGGCGCCCTGGCAGGGCCGCATGCGGCGGCTACATTGTGTGGGTCGTGAGGTCCGTGCCGGGGGGGCGGCACGGGCCCCAGAGGGAAACCGGCGATGGCTGGCATCTCCAATCCGGTCGGTACCGTTCTGCGGCACGTCCACGTGCTGGGGCATCCTGACCTCCCCCTGAAGGTGTCGGCGGCCCCGGAGAATGCGCAGGTCCTGAACTGCCGCAACATGTGCCTGCTGCTGTCCCGGGCCGGGGTGCCGTACACGTACTACGGCCTGGACGGTTCCGAGGTGCCCGAGGGCGGCGAGGCGGCGTTGCTCGGGGAGGCCGGGGGCACGTGGGCGCACCGCAACCCCTGGCACGCGGCCTACACCGCACGGCTGCAGGCTGCGCTGGACGAGCGCCTGCCGACGGCGGGGACGCCGGCCGTGGTGCTGTCCCTGTACGGAGCGGCACACATGGACATCGATCCGGGGCCGCTGCCGGTGATCGAGGCCATGGTGGGATACGATCACTGCTGGGCGCCCTACCGGGTCTTCCCCTCCTATGCGCAGCAGCACGTCATCTATGCGGACCCATCTCCCCACGTGCAGGACCACAAGTGGTTCGACACGGTGATCCCCCACTTTCTGGACGCCTCCGAGTACTGGGTCCGCCCCGAGCGGGAGGACTATGCGCTGTTTCTGGGGCGCGCGGCGCCGGACAAGGGCATTGACATTGCCCGGGAGGTCTCCGAGAGGAGCGGAATCCCCTTGCGGGCGGTGCATGGCGGCGTGGTGGGAGCCGCGAAGACGGAGTTGATTGCCCGGGCCCGGGTGGTGCTGATGCCGACGCTGTACGTCGAACCCTTTGGCTACGTTGCGGTGGAAGCGCAGCTCTGCGGCGTGCCGGTGGTGACGACGGACTGGGGCGCCTTTGCGGAGACCGTCGAGCACGGGTTGAGCGGTTTCCGCTGCCGCACTCAGGCGGAGTTCCTCGAAGCCCTGCGCCTGGTTCCTCTCCTGGAGCCCGGGCCCATCCGGGAACGGGCGCTTCGCCTGTATGACATCGGCGCCGTCCTCGATGACTACCTACATTACTTCGATTTTGTTTGGAATGTTCATCTTCATGGGGGATATTATGCTCCCAATGCTCTACGGCGGCCCCTGTGTCCGGTGGGTCGCCGAGAGGACGTTGGAAGCAGGTTCGTATCGGGAGGCATGTGATGCCGAGCAGGAGACCAGCGGGCAGCGATTCCTTGAACAGTTTCTTCAGCGCGGGCAATGACGGCCGGCGCCGGCGCCGTGAGGCCGGGGTACCGGGAGCGGGTCCGAGCGGTCCGGCGATGCGGGGTCCGAGCGGTCCGGCTATGTCGGGTGGTCCGAGCGGTCCGGCGATGCGGGGTCCGAGTGGTCCGGCGATGTCGGGCGGTCCCGGGGCCGATGCTCCCCGCCGCCGCCGTCGGGGCGGTGACAACGACGATCTTCTCCGTCAGCTCTATGGCTGATGGCGCGGGGCGTACGCGGGTGGAGTGCCCGGGCGTATATCCCCATGGTCTCAGGGGGATCGGTATCGTCGGATCCGTGCCCGCGATGGCGCGGGGGGTCCAGATCGATAGGATCGATGGGGGACCATGAGGTAGGGTCCCGGGCATGCGGGGGGAACCCTCGGGTGTTCTTCCGGGCTCGGTCCCGCGTGTGGGGGGGGATGGAGACGGCTTTCTGGTCGTCTCATCATCGTGTGAAGCGCCCGCGGCCTCGCGGGCAATGACTTCCAGAATACAGGCAATTCTGAGACAATCCGTATGCGCAAGAGGGTCAAGGTTGTCTTCCAGCCCAGCGGCAGGGCTGTCCACGTTCTTCCCGGAACGAAGTTGCTGGAGGCTGCCGTCCGTGGGGGCCTGCTGCTGCGGAATCCCTGCGGCGGGCGCGGCACCTGCGGCAAGTGCCGTGTTCGCCTGACGCAGGGGGAATGCCCGCCGACGCCGGCCTGCGGGATCATCTACACGGCGGGGGAGATCGACGACGGGTGGCGCCTGGCGTGTCAGGCGGTGATCACGACCGATTGCGTCTTTCATGTGCCGGCGGCATCGCTCTTCGAGAGTGAGTCGCGGATTCTGACCGACGGTTCCGGCACGGGAGTCAAGGGCACACCGGCGATCCGCAAACGGTACATCGAGCTGCGGCCGCCGGACCTGGAACACCCCCTGCCCGACCTCGAACGCGTCGTGGAGGCTATCGGCGCCCACGAGATCCGCTTCCCCGAGCTGTCGCGGCTGACCGTGCGCCTGCGCGAGACGGGGTTCCGGGGCACCGCCGTGACCTGCGACGGGCACCTGGTGGACTGGGAGCCGGGGAATACGGAGGGTCAGGCCTACGCAGCCGCCTTCGACCTGGGCACGACGACGCTCGTGGGGACCCTTCTGGAAACCTGCCAGGGGCGGGAACTGGCCGTGGCGGCCACAATGAACCCACAGATCGGTGTCGGCGACGACGTGATCAGCCGGATCACGTTGGCCCGCAACTCCCCCGAGCACGTCCGCGAGATGCAGGCCTCGGTGGTTGCCGCCTTCAACGAGTTGACGGAACGGATGTGTGCGGAGGCAGGGATCGGGCCCGAGCAGATCTTCGAGATCAGCGTGGCCGGCAATACGACCATGCAGCACCTCTTCTGCGGCATCAGTCCGGGCGCCCTGGGGGAGGTCCCCTTTGTGCCGGCCTACCGGGGCGCGCGGAGGGCCCATGCCGCGGACCTGGGACTGCGTGCGCACGCATCGGCCCGGGTCTACGTCTTCCCGAATATCGGCGGCTTCGTGGGCGGGGACACGGTGGCGGGGATCCTGGCCAACGGGGTGCATCGCGCCAAGGATACGGTGTTGTTCGTGGACATCGGCACGAATGGGGAGATTGTGTTGGCCTACAGGGGGGTCCTGCGGGCGGCATCCTGCGCCGCGGGTCCCGCCTTCGAGGGGGCCCGGATCGTGGCCGGGATGCGGGCGGCGGAGGGGGCCATCGACGCGGTTGTGTTGCGTGAGGGGGACCTGGTCTGCAACGTGATCGGCGGCGGCCTGGCGGCGGGAATCTGCGGCACGGCCCTCATCGACGCGGTGGCCGTGCTCCTGGACGCCGGGATTCTGGACGAGACCGGCCGGATCCTGAACCTGGCCGAACTGGACGGGCGCCTGCCCCCCGAATTGCAGGCCCGTCTTCTCGGGGATGATGGGAGCACGCGGGTGCTGCTTGCCTCGGGGGAGGAGACCCGTTCCGGGGAGCCGTTGTGCCTGTACCAGCGGGACGTGCGCGAGTTGCAGCTGGCTTCCGGGGCGATCCGGGCGGGAATCACCATTCTTCTGCGGCAGGCTGGGGTCGCGCCCTCGGAGGTGGACACGGTGCTGCTGGCGGGGGGATTCGGCAACTACATCCGGCGCGAGAATGCCTGCCGGATCGGTCTTCTGCCCGACCTGCCTCTCGACCGCATTCGCTATGTGGGCAATGCGTCG
>JAFGRS010000721.1 GCA_016935045.1 Lentisphaeria bacterium
CATGCCGGCGTCGGCATAGGCTTCCACCACCAGCGGACCAGCCAGGGCGCCGGCGTAGGAGAGGCTCCCCGATACGCTGTGCCCGACAGGTCCCCCGCCCGCAGTGAAACTCAGGGCGAACACCATGCGGTCGGCAGCCACCACGATGTCGTTGATCGCACCATCGCCATTCTGGTCCACCCAGGCATCCGTCCACGCCAACGCCGCCATGGTCACGAAACCCATCAGATCGCTCGGCCGGCCGCCGTCCATGGTCACTGCCAGCTCCGCGGTGGTGTCGGGCGGAGCACTCCCGGGTGTGGTATCAAAGAAGAGGTAGTTCCGATAGGTTCTGTCAGCATTGCCGTCGTCTCCGTAGTCGAAACTGCAGCCGATGGCCGCGAGGGTATCCTGCTGGGTGTCCTGATCGATGTCCCCCATGAGTGCCATCATGGTGAACACGGCGCTGAAGGCATCGTCGGCGGGCTCCCAGGTGCCGGTGTGAGGGATATCGTAGGCGGAGGTCTGCTGGAGCGAACCGGGCGTGGTTCCGCCGACGGTCTGCAGAGCGAAGGTCCATTCCGCGGCACAGCCCTTGGTCGTGGTGGGGGTTTCGGGCGTATCCACGAAAGCCAGGTCGAGGATGCCGTCTCCGTTCCAATCGTTGGCGTTGGGCGAAATGCTGTCGTAGGGTGCCGGGACGTCCGCCAGCCAGACCTTGCGGCCCTTGTCGCCCGTGCCGTTGGCATAGGCGTGGAAGAGCCCGTAACGCAGGGGCTGTGCGGGACCCACGGCCATGTAGCGGGCGAACAGCAGGTCCCAGCCGCCGTCTCCGGTGACGTCCCGGGGGCCGGCCGGAGCGAGGCCGAGAGCCGGCTGGGCGCTGTAGTAGGCATGATCGGCGACGGTGGGGCCGAAGTCCGAGGAGGGCGTCTCGAACAGGACCGTCCGCGTGCGCAGGCTCAGGGCGCGGTAGGGAGGAAGGGAGGCCACGAGCCCCATGGTTTCCATGAGAACCATGTCCTGGTATCCGTCCCCGTCGAAGTCGAACGCCGGCGCCAGGGTCGGGGCGAGATACGCCCCAGTGGCGTTGTAGAGTTCCCACCACGCCGCGTAGCCCGTCAGCGGGTCGCCCGTGGCTCCGGAGAGTACCTTGACAAAGCCGCGCACGCCGGTCTGCGCGAGGCCCATGTCGAAGTAGGAGAAACCATAGGTCAGCAGCAGATCCGGGAAGCCGTCGTCGTCCAGGTCCCCGCTGCCCACGATGTCGCCCGCACCGAGATCGAAGGCGATGATCCTGGAGCCCGTTCCGAAGTCCGCATCGTCCGCATGGCGGGGCAGAGCTTTGGACCAGGCCTCCACTCCGGTCAGTCCGCTGTGGCAGGCCACCCGAAAGCTGCCGGCGCCGTCCATGCGCCGGTGGTACACGAGCAGATCGGGGTACCCATCTCCGGTCGTGTCCGCTGTCCACCTGCTCTGCGGCTCCAGCGCCGGGTCCACGGGAATGGACCACGAAGCCTCCTGGGCGAAGGTGGCGGAGGTCTCGTCCAGGCGCTGGAAGACCAGCTTGCTGTAGGCGGCACCCGCGGAGTCGCTCCCCTCGACTACGATGTCGGGAATCCGTTCTTCGGCGGCAGGCTTGACGAAATGGGCCGAGTTCGGGACGAACGTCCCCTCGACCGCCGGGATCTCCCGCCAGGCCACCCGGTCCGCCGGATAGGTCTTCGGCGCGTCGGCATTGGCCGTGTCGATGCAGAAGATGCGCATCTCGTCGGTGGTGCTGTTGCTCTGCACGACGAGGTAGTCAGGCAGGCCGTTGCTGTTGAAGTCTCGCCAGTAGCCATGGTACTGCAGGCGCCATTCCTCGGCTGGATTGTCGAAAACCCAGTTCCGGGCCAGCCCTGACTTGAGTTCGTACGTCACCGTGCCGGCAGCCTTCTCCGGACCTCCCGCCGGCGCCGCGAAGACATGCCGGCACGAGCACAGCCAGAGGATCCCGAGAAGGAGCCTGCCACGCAGGCAACGGGCCCACACCGCGGAGCGCGAATCCGAAGGCCGGACTTCCATCGATATTCCTCCTTTGCTCGCGGCCAAAAGGACCACACCCGAGCCAAGGGACCGCAGGCTCCAGCTCGCGAACCGACACCTGGATGCTGTCCGATCCGCGTCGGCAACCTGCCGCTCCGTGCCCGGTGACCTCCCCAATGCCATTCCCCGAAAAGCACCCCTGCCGACCCGCGCGACGCCCTGGCCCGGGAGCCCTCCGATGCGGTCTGCGTGGGGATCCGCTGGCCGCAGAACTACGGTAACGCCAATCCGCCACCGTCGCAACCCCTTCGACGGGCAACCCAGGGCTGTTTCAAGATCCCAACGCCGCCGCCGGGCTTGTCCCGTTGGAACGCCGATCGGAGGGCGGGGAGGGGGCGCGGCCGCGTTCCCTCACCCCGAATCGGCGCTCCACTGCCGCCAGGGCAGTGGCGGCGGGAAGCGATGCGCAGGATCCTGAAACAGCCCTGCGGGCAACCCGTGAATGAACGTGGGACGGCTCACCGCCCTCGAGGGCGAAGCGGCGCACGGCCATCCGCTACGTTACTCGTCGGTTACATACCTCAGGGTATGCGCCCTCCTCGTGCCTTGCGGATGACCATGCGGCGTCCCGCCAAAATGTGAAGTTATTTCCGTGCGGACCCTAACCTGGACTATGCACGCGACAACCACGAATGGACACGAATTCACACGAATGAGAAGCAGTCGTAGGGCTTTGGACCGGGACGC
>JAFGRS010000106.1 GCA_016935045.1 Lentisphaeria bacterium
AGGGGGAGCGGCGGAGGCCCGCCGCATCTCCAGGGACAGGCCGTCGGGGACCGCCGGCCCTACCGCCAGACCCATGCCCGCGAGGCATCGGCGCGGGTTCGCGGTACCCTGTACGCCGCACGGTCCCCGGGCGGCTTTTCCGAGCCAGGCGGGTATATTGACGGAGGTTTGCCGGGCGGCAGGTTTCGATCGGGGGGCGGTGTCGAGGCGGTTGGTGTGTTCGAGGAGATCACACGATGTGCAGGCGGGACTTTCTGGCGGGGACGGCGACGCTGGCTGCCGGCGCGGTGCTGCGCCCTGTGCTGGGGGCGGCGCCCGACCGGGCTCCGAACATCCTCATGATCCCGGTTGACGATCTCAAGCCGCTGCTTGGCTGCTATGGGGTACGGGAGGTGTTGACGCCGCACATCGATCGTCTGGCGGCGCGGGGAACGGTTTTTCTGAACAACTGCTGTCAGCAGGCTGTGTGCGGTCCGACCCGGGCCAGCCTGATGACCGGGTTGTACCCGGACAGCACGGGGGTCTGGGACCTGGCGACGCGCATGCGGGATGTCCATCCCGACGTTCTCTCGCTGCCGCAGTACCTGATCCAGAGGGGGTACGAATGTACGGGCGTCGGCAAGACCTACGATTCTCGCTGTGTGGGCAAGGGGCTGGACGAACCGTCCTGGTCCATTCCGTACGGCTCCGAGGCGTTGCGGTTCCACCCCGACCATCCGCGCCCCGCGGGACACTACCACCATCCCGAGACGCGGGAGGCTGTCCGGCTGGGGCAGGAGGCCATTCAGGGGCAGACGTTCCGCAGCGGCAGCGCCCGCAACCGTGCTCTGAGCGCGGCGGCGGGTTCGATGGCGGCTCCGGCGACCGAGTGCATGGATCTGCCGGACGATGCGTACGCCGACGGCGCCCTTGCGGCCGCCGGCTGCCGCCTGCTCGAGAGGTTGGCGGCGGGGGGCAAGCCGTTCTTCCTGTCGGTCGGCTTCCTCAAGCCGCATCTGCCCTTTGTGGCTCCGAAGCGGTATTGGGACCTGTACGATCCGCGGGACATCGTGCCGCACGCCTTTCAGGAGCGCGCGCGGGATGGTGTCGAGATTGCGTACCACGACTCCGGCGAGCTGCGTTCCTACAGCGACGTGCCCCTGACGGGAGGGATCCCCGTGGAGCTGCAGAGGAGGCTGCTGCATGGGTACCGGGCCTGTGTCAGCTACATCGATGCCCAGGTCGGCAGGCTGCTGGACCAACTCGATGCCCTCGGCATCGCCGGCAACACCATCGTCTGCCTCTGGGGAGACCACGGCTGGCACCTGGGGGACCATGCCATGTGGTGCAAGCACTCCAACTTCGAGCAGGCCGTGCGCAGCCCCCTGATCGTGGCTGCTCCGGGCATCGCCGGCGGCCGCACGACCAGTGCGCCGACGGGCTTCGTGGACGTGTTTCCCACCCTCTGTGACCTGGCCGGGGTGCCGCTGCCCGCGCATCTGCACGGCAGCAGTCTTGTGCCCCTGATGTCCGACCCCTCCGGTTCGGTTCGCGAAGCCATCCTCTCCCAGTACCCCCGGGGCATCGACGGCCTGCCGGTGATGGGGTATACCCTGCGCGACCGGCGGTACCGTTACGTGAAGTGGCTGCAGCTCAACTATCGCGGGGGCGAACGCCGGGGACGCCTCGTCGGTCGCGAGCTGTACGACTACGAGACCGACCCGCACGAAACGGTGAACCGGGCGGCGGACCCGGCGCTGGCCACGGTCGTGGAACGTTTCGAGGACATCTTTGCGCGGATGGGGGTTGCCGTGCACACGGGGGTGTACGAACCTGCCAGGGAGGCCCCGGTGGTGAACGGGGTGGGCGGGGTGCTGTACAACGGTCTGGGAAAGTACCTGGCGGCGGCGCCGCAGGCAGTATCGGGGCAGTCGTTTGACGAGTGTGTCGAGGCGCGGGTGACGGTGGTTCCCGGGAAGACGTCCGAGGCAGCCTACAAGCGTCCGGTGATGATCCCCCTGGCCGCGGGAAAGACCTACCGCCTGAGCTTCCGCTGCCGGAGCGGGGAGGGGGCGGAGTTCACCGCCATCTTCCAGCGCAACGGCAGCCCCTACACCAACCTGGCACGGACCACCGTGCAGGCCCATGCCGAATGGCAGCAGATCGAGTTGATCGGCCGGCCCGAGGCAGACTTCGGACCCGCCGGCACGGTGCTGACCTGTCACCTCGGGGGACGCCTGCAGACGGTCCAGTTCGCCGATGTCCGAGCCGAGGAAATCGAGTAGCGCCCGGGCGACACCCCCGGCCTCTGATGGGCGTTTCCCGGCGTGGCGGGCCGCGGCTGCCGGTGCGGGCCCGATCCCGTGTGTGGGTGGCGGGGTGCGGTTCCACCCTGGACGAGTAAGGAGACGACGGATGACGGTCCCGCGGAATCGAACCTGGGGGGTGTCCTTGGCATGGCATGGGGCCGTGGTCTGGGTTGTCTGCCTGGCGCTGTCCGTAGGCGCTGCCGGCGCGGAGGCAGGCATCGAGGAGGCGGAGGAAGTCCTGGCATTGAGCGGCTTTCGGGGGGGGCTTCTGGTCCACCTCGGTTGCGGCGACGGTGAGGGGACGGCGGCCCTGGCGGCAGGCACGGGGCGCGTGGTGCACGGGCTCGAGCGCGATCCGGCGCGGGTGGCGGCCGCCCGCAGGACCCTGCAGGCGAAGGGAGTCTACGGAACGGTGAGCGTGGACTGCCTCGAGGGATCGAGGCTGCCCTACATCGACAACCTGGTGAACCTCGTCGTGGCGGAGGACCTCGGAGGGATTGCGCAGGACGAACTGCTGCGGGTGCTGTGCCCGGGTGGGGTGGCCTGCGTCCGCGAAAACGGGCAATGGCGTCGGCTGGTGAAGTCCCGTCCCGCCGCCATCGACGACTGGAGCCACTACCTGTACAATGCCTCGGGCAATGCGGTGTCCCAGGACACCGTTGTGGGGCCGCCGCGGCGAATCCAGTGGGTGGATGGGCCCCTGTATTCCAGGCATCACGACCGCATGTCCAGCGTCAGCGCCGTGGTATCGGCGGGAGGACGCGTGTTCACGATCTTCGACGAGGGCACGCCTGCCTCCATCCTGGCGCCGCCGCGGTGGGTGCTCAGCGCCCGGGACGCCTTCAACGGCACGGTGCTCTGGAAACGGCCCATGGGACCGTGGCACACGCATCTGTGGCCCCTGAAAAGCGGTCCCGCACAATTGCCCCGGCGGCTGGTTGCATCGGAGACGCGGGTCTACGTGACCCTGCAGTTGGGCGGGCCCCTCACGGCCCTCGATGCCGCGACCGGAGAGGTGGTGGAGACCTATGCCGAGACCTCCGGTACGGAGGAAATCCTGCTCGACGAGGGGGTGTTGTTCGTGCTGCGCGATCCCCGGGGAACGGTGCGGGAGTACGCCGATCTGCAGGTCATCGGCAAGGCCGTCCGCGAACCGTTCTACGATGAAGAGCCCCGCCAGGTCGCGGCCCTCGATGCGGCCACGGGCAAGCCCCTCTGGAGCGTTTCGCTCGGGGTCCTGCCCGGTACCCTTGCCGCCGGCGCGGCGGGCCTGTTCCTGCACGACGGGGAATGCGTCGTCAGCCTCGACCGAGGCACGGGCCGCGAGCGCTGGCGTTCCGAACCGGTGACGCGCCAGCCGGGCTTGCGCTCCATGTACATGCCGACCCTGGTGCTGTACCGGGACGTGGTCCTGTTTTCCGGCAGGGGCCGTCCCGCGGCCGGGGCGGCGGGAGGGCGGCACCAGATGACCGCGCTGTCGGCGTCGACGGGTCGCATCCTGTGGCAGGCCGACCATCCGCCCTCAGGGTATCAGTCGCCGGCGGACATCCTGGTGGCGGGGGGGCGGGTGTGGAGCGGCGAGACGACCACGGGGTCGGGGGTGTTTACGGGGCGGGACCCTTGGACCGGCGAGGTGCAGGCGGAGTTTGGGCCGGACGTGGACGTTTTCTGGTTTCATCACCGTTGTTACCGCGGCAAAGCGACCGAGAACTACCTTCTCATGTCGCGTTCGGGGGTGGAATTCGTCGACTTCCGCAAACAACAATGGCTGGTCAATCACTGGGTGCGGGGAGCGTGCCTGTATGGCATCATGCCGGCCAATGGTCTGCTCTATGCGCCGCAGCATCCCTGTGCCTGCTACCTGGAAACCAAGCTCTCCGGCTTCCATGCCCTGGCGCCCGCCGCTCCCGGGCCCCGGGTGCCGCCCGAGACGGCTTCCCAACGACAGCGCCTGGAACGGGGACCTGCCTATGACAGCCCCGCTCTCCCCCGGCAGGACGGAACGGCCCCCGCCGGCAACGACTGGCCGACCTACCGTGCCGATGCGGGGCGCAGCGGCCGCGCCGGGACGCAGGTCGCGGCGGATGTCAGACCGCGTTGGCGGACCGATCTCGGGGGGCGGCTGCGCAGTCCGGTGATCGCGGCAGGGACGGTCTTCGTGGCCCGGCCCGACACGCACACACTCCACGCCCTGGACGCCGCCGACGGGCACACCCGGTGGACCGTGACGGTGGGCGGCCGCATCGACTCCCCACCCACCGTGTATGCCGGACGGGTCCTCTTCGGCGCCGCCGACGGCTGGGTCTATTGTCTCCGGGCGGACGACGGGGCCCTGGCATGGCGCTTTCTTGCCGCGCCCATGGACCAACGGCACCTGGCCTTCGGACAAGTGCAGTCCGTGTGGCCCGTGCATGGCAGTGTCCTGGTCCAGGAGGGCGCGGTCTGGGCCGTTGCCGGGCGCTCGGTCTTCCTCGACGAGGGCTTGCGGCTCTGGCGCCTCGACCCGATCCGCGGCGACGTCCTGTCGGAGACCGTGCTGGACAACCGGGCGCCGGGCACGGGCGAGGACCTGCACGCGTACGTCAGCTGGCTGAATATGCCCGTCGGGCTGCCGGACATTCTCTCCTGCGACGGGCGAACCGTCTACATGCGCTCGCAGGGATTCTCGCTCGACGGCACGCCCCACGCCGCGGAGGCCTTTCCGCGTGCCGGCGAAGGACACGGCGGCGCCAACTTCGCGCCGCCACCCAACCAGAACGAGGCCCGCGCGCACCTCTTTTCCCCCACCGGCTTCCTGGACGACTCCTGGTGGCATCGTTCGTACTGGCTCTACGGCAGTCGGTTCTACAGCGGTTGGTGTGCGTACTATCTCTCCGGCAAGGTGGTCCCGGCCGGCCGCATTCTGGTCTACGACGACTCCCAGGTGTACGGATACGGGCGCAAACCCCAGTACTACCGCTGGACGACGCCCATCGAGCATCATCTCTTCGCGGCCCCCAAGACCATGCCGCCTCCCATGTCGGAATTGCCGGGACAGGCGGCCCGGCGAGGCGCGGACGCTGCGGACGCCTCGCTGCCGGGGGTGCAGGTCCCGCGGTCGGCGAGCCTGGATCCTACGGCTAAGGCGCTGACGGTCGAAGCCTGGATCCGGGCCGAGGAGGGCGACGGCGTTGTGCTTGCCCATGGCGGTCATTCGCAGGGCTACGCCTTGTTCCTCGACCGGGGGCGGCCGAAGTTCGCGGTACGGTCGGGCGGCACCCTGGGGACGGTGTCGGCGGGAGGCTCCGTCGTGGGGGGCTGGCGCCACGTGGCCGGGGTGCTGACGGCGGTGCCGGAGCTGGAGGTGTACGTCGACGGTCGGCTGGCCGGCAAGGCGCCGGCGCCGGGGTTTGTGGGCGCCAATCCGGTCGAAGGCGTCGACATCGGCAGCGACAGTCAGACCGCGGTGGGCGAATACGGCGGATCCACCGGCTTCCAGGGCGCGATGGACGATGTGCGCCTGGTCCACCGTGCTCTCACCCCGGCACAGATCGCCGCACGCGCGGCGGGCGACGATCCCGCCGAGGCCCGCGCGGACCTGGCGCTGGCACTGGCCTTCGAGGACGGCACGGCCACCGACCGCTCCGGCCACGGCAACCACGGCCAGGTCCGGAAGGCAACGAGCGTCGAAGGACGCCACGGCGCCGCGCTGTACTTCCCCGGCGGCGGGGCGGGTCCCCGGGCCCTGGTGCGGCATTCCTGGACCGTCGACCTGCCGTTCATGCCGCGGGGCATGGTGCTGGCGAAAGACGTGCTCTTCGTCGCCGGCCCACCCGATCTCGTGGACGAGGAGGCAGCGGCACGAACCCTGGGCGACGAGGCCACTCGGCAGAGCCTGTCCGAGCATGCGGCCGCCCTCGAAGGGCGCCGGGGAGGAATGCTGCGGGCCGTTGCGGCGCAAGACGGCCGTACACTGGCCGAGCAACCCATCGAAGCCCCGTGCGTGTTCGACGGCATGGCCGCCGCCGCGGAATGCCTCTTCCTGGTCGACGTCCGTGGCCAGGTCCTCTGTTTCGGCCGGGAGTAGACGTCCTGCCGGCACGGTTGTCTCGAAATCCTCGCTGCAGGAAAGGCAGGGACTGGGGCTTGGCCGCCGATTCGCATGGCCGGAGGATGGACGCAGGGGTGGACGGAAACCGCGCGGGCGGTGGCCCCGGCCGGGGGTCGGCGTTTCGTCGCCGGCTGGCGCTGTTTGCCGTCCGTTCCCGGTATGTGTGGCGGGTGCTGCTGTTTCTGCGGCCCTATGCCGGCTTGGTGACGGGGGCCTACGCGGCCGTGTTCGGCGCCATTGTGACGTCGTTGGCGATGCCGGGGGTGATCCGCGGCATTGTCGACGAGGGGATTCGGCAGGGGGCGTCGGAGAGGATCGCGTCGGGGTGCGTTCTGCTGCTGCTCCTGGCTCTGGTGGGGGGTGTCTGCACGTTTCTTTCGGGACGTTGGACCGAGATGGCCTCGCAGAATGTGGCCTTCGACATCCGTAACCGGTTCCACGCCAAACTGCAGGCCCTCTCCTTCAGCTTCCACGACGCCGCGGAAACGGGCCAACTCCTCACCCGCAGCGTCAGCGATGTGGACCGCATCCGCTTCCTGACCGGACGCGCCTTCCTGCACCTGGTCCAGATGCTGACCATGATCCTGGGCGCCTGCGTGGCCATGGTGGTGATGAACCGGACCCTGGGCCTGCTGGTGTGGGTGACGGTGCCCTTCCTCCTGGTGGGCGCCCTGGTGCTGGGGGCGAAACTGCGGCCCTTGTCGATGGCGATCCGTGACCGGGAGGGGATCCTGACGTCGCGCCTCGAACAGAATCTACGCGGGGCCAGGATCGTGAAGACGTTCGGTCGCGAGGAGGCGGAGATTGCACGCTTCGGAGGAGACAATCTGGACCTCTTGGCGTTGCAGCGCCGGGAGGCGGGTTTGCGGGCGGTCTATCTGCCCCTGATGCATCTGCTGACGAGCCTGGCGACGCTGGTGGTGCTGTTGGCCGGGGGGTTGCTGGTGATTCGGGGTTCGCTGACGCTGGGTGAACTGGTGGCGTTCCTGGCCTACGTGGCCCTGCTGGCCGTTCCCGGGCGGCGTTTCGGCTGGGTGGTTGCGGCCATTGCCCAGGCCTCGGCATCGGCGGAGCGCATCTTCGAGGTCCTCGATCTGCATTCGGACATCGTGGACAGCCCCGACGCCATGCCTGTGGCCGGGGTGCGGGGGGCCATCCGCTTCGAAAACGTCAGCTTCGGCTACAGCCGCGGTCACCCGATTCTGAAGGGCATTTCCTTCGCAGTGCTGCCCGGCGAGAAGGTCGCGCTCCTGGGGGCGACGGGCTCGGGCAAAAGCACGGTCGTCAACCTGGTCCCCCGTTTCTACGACCCCACCGAAGGCGTGGTCAGGCTGGACGGCATCGACCTGCGCAGGATCACCGTCAAGTCGCTGCGCAGCCACATCGGCGTGGTCCTGCAGGACACGGTGCTGTTCGCGGCCAGCGTGCGCGAGAACATCGCCTTCGGCCGCCCGGACGCCGCCGAGGCCGAAATCGTGGCCGCGGCGCAGGCCGCCCACGCCCACGGCTTCATCACCGGGCTGCCAAAGGGCTACGACACGAACGTCGGGGAGAAGGGGCTGACCCTCTCGGGCGGGCAGAGGCAACGCCTGGCCATCGCCAGGGCGATCCTCATGGACCCGGAGATCCTGATCCTCGACGATGCCACCTCCAGCGTCGACACCGAGACCGAGGCCCTGATCCAGGAGGCGCTGCGGAAACTGATGCGGAACCGCACCGCTCTGATCATCGCCCAGCGCCTGAGCACGGTGCGCGAAGCAGACCGGGTGCTGGTTCTGGAGTCGGGCCGGATCGCGGCCATGGCGGTGCGGACGCCCACCGAGACGCCGCACGAGCAACTGCTGCGGAGCAGCGGCCTGTACGCGGACATCTGCAGTCGGCAGCTTCGGGGGGATGCCGCCGGCGGGGACCGGGCTTCGGGAGGGGTGCCATGATCGGCGCGGGCATATCCGGGGGGCCGCGGGGTCTGTTGCAGGCCTTCGGCGAGCAGAGCGAGGGTGGTCAGATCCGGGGCGGCGTGCTGCTGGGGTTGCTGCCCTTTGTGCGGCCGTACCGCCGGGCGCTTGGCGCTGCCGGTCTGCTGACCCTGTTGAGCACGGGCGGCGGACTGCTGATCCCGCTGCTGACCCGTCATCTGATCGACATCGAGATCGCGCAGGGCGATCTTGCGGGCCTCCTGCGCAGAGGGGGTTGGCTGGCACTGGTGATGCTGGCCACCTATCTCGGCGCGGGAGGGCAGAGCTACCTCCTGGCGCTTGTCGGTCAGAAAACCCTGTACTCCCTGCGGGCGCGCCTCTTCGAACACCTGCAGCGGCTGTCGGTGGCGTACCACGACCGCCACATCGTCGGCGTCACCGTCTCCCGGGTCATCAACGACGTGAGTGTGATCCAGAATCTGCTCAGCGAGGGTCTGGTCACACTGGTGGGCGACAGCATTCTCATCGTCGGCACGGTGGTGGTGATGCTGCTGCTGGACCCTCGGCTGGCGTTGGCCGCGCTGGCCGTCTTCCCGGTCATGGTCCTGGTCACGGTCCTGTTCAGCCGCAGGGCCCGGGACGCATACCGGGAGACACGCGAAAACGTGGCGGTGCTGGTCGGGAACCTGGCGGAGAACATCGGCGGCATGAGGGTGATCCAGTCCTTCGCCCGGGAGGAAACCAGTCAGCGTCGTTTCGAGGAAAACAACTGGCGCAACCGTACCGCCCATGTGCGGGCCATGTCCCTGTCCTTCACCTTTCTTCCGGCGATGGATTTCCTCAGCGTTGCGGCGACCTGCCTGATCCTGCTGGTGGGGGGCATGCTGGTGACCCGCGGTGCGGCGACGATCGGCACGGTGGTGGCCTTCATGACCTACGTGAACCGCCTCTTTGCGCCCATTCGCGAGCTGAGTCAGCTGTACACGACGCTGCAGTCGGCGACCGCGGGAGGCGAGCGGGTGCTGCAGTTGCTGCGCTCGCGGCCGCAGGTGCAGGACGGCCCGGAGGCCGTGGACGTGCCGGACATCCGTGGCGGCATCACGTTCCGGGGAGTCTGCTTTGCCTACCCCGACGGGTCGGAAGTCCTGCACGACGTGTCCCTGGATGTGCAGCCCGGGGAGACGGTGGCGATCGTGGGTCCGACGGGCGCCGGCAAGACGACCATCGCCAACCTGGTATGTCGGTTCTACGAGCCCTCCGCCGGCAGCATCCGCATCGACGGGCGTCCGCTGCGGGAGATCACCCTGCGCAGCCTGCACGGACGCATGGCGCTGGTCTCCCAGGACCCGTTTCTGTTCCCCACGACCCTGGCCGAGAACATCGGCTTCGGGAGCGACAACCCGGAGCGGGGGGCCATCGTGCAGGCGGCGAAGCATGCCGAGGCCGACGGCTTCATCTCGCACCTGCCGCTGGGCTACGATACCCCGGTCCAGGAAGGCGGCGCGAACCTCTCCACGGGCCAGCGCCAGCTCATCAGCATTGCCCGGGCCATCTTCGTCTCACCGCGGATCCTGATCATGGACGAGGCGACATCGAGCGTCGACACCATGACCGAAGCGCTGATCCAAAAGGCCCTCGGATACCTGCTGCGAGACCGCACCGCGATCGTGATCGCGCACCGGCTGACCACCGTGCGCCGGGCGGACCGCATCTATGTGATGGAGGGGGGACGCATCGTCGAACAGGGACGCCACGAAGAACTCATCCGGACGGACGGACTCTATAGCAGGCTGTACGAACGCCAGTTTGTCTCGAACGCCGGGGCGTAGGCGCCCTGCCCGGGCACACCGTCGGCATCCCGGACAGGAGCGGAGAGATTCGAGGAACGCGACGGAACGGACACGGACGGACGCAACGGACACGGACGGACGCAACGGACACGGACGGACGCAACGGACACGGACGGACGGTGCCGGCCGGGGGCCGGCGTAACGGAGGTACAGGAACGATGGAAAGGGCAGTGTGGGCAGTCTGGGTGGTCTGGGCGATGTGCCTGGCGGGGTGGTCGGTGCCGTTGCGGAGTGAGGATGCGGCGGCGGCCGGGCAAGCGCCTGTCCCGGCGCAGCGGATGGTGGCGTATCTGGGGATCGGGATGGCGCCGGTTCCCGTCGCGGAGGGGGCGGCGCTGGGGTTGCCGGAGGGCATGGGGCTGACGGTGACCGGCGTCGAGGAGAAGAGCCCCGCGATGCACCGCATCCAGGTGGGAGATGTGTTGGTGCAGTTGGACGACCAGCTCATCGTCAACGCGCACCAGTTGGCGGTGCTGGTGCGTTCGTATGCGCCGGGGAGTGAGGTGCGGGTCGGGCTGCTGCGGGGGGGCAACCGGATGGACGTGCCCGTGGTGCTGGGGGAACGGGAAGCGACGCCGCTGCCGCTGCCCGGCTGGCCGGGGATGGGCGGCTTCCCCGCCACTCGGCTGCAGCTCCCCATGCACATCCAGACCACCCAGGTCACGAAGGACGGCGCCGTGATCACCATCAACATGGGCGGCGACGCCGGCGCCCAGGGCGCGGCCGCGGGGCAGGCCGGAACCGCCGCGACGGTAATCACGGTGGACGGTGGAAGGGTCGAGACGCAGACCGCCACCGCCACGGAGAACGGAATGCAGTACAACCTCGCACGCATCAACGGCAAGACCACCTACACCGTCCTCTCGACCCGGGGAGAGGTGCTGTTCAACGGCCCCGTCGATACGGCGGAGGAGAAGACCGCCGTCCCCGAAGCCTACCGCGCCAAGCTGGCCGAATTGGAGGAACGCACGCGTCCGCCGGAAGACCGGCCCGACCCCGCCGCCGCCCCGGCCCGGGAGGCCCCCTGACGCGGACGGCCTCCCGGGCATGTTCCTTCTGGAGCGCCCGCGGCCTCGCGGGCATCCCCCTTGCTTCGAGGGGATTGCCTCCGGCGGCCGGGGGGCCGGCTGGCCCCCACGGACCCCCCGATCCAGCGGACCGGTATGGCGGCACACGCCGCGGGTACGCGGTGGCGCCGTCCATTCCGGTCCGCGGCAGCCGATCCGCTTCGCGATGGGGAAAC
>JAFGRS010000722.1 GCA_016935045.1 Lentisphaeria bacterium
ACCTCTACCACGCCTACTGGCGAACCGGCGACGACGCCTACGCCCGGGAACTGGCCGAGCAGATGAACGCCTGGATCGAAGACAATCCCGTGCTGCTCTTCCGCTCCGGCAACAGCCCCTACCACCATGCCTGGGAGACCCTGAATACCGCCATCCGACTGCAGAATACCTGGCCCGAATCCCTGGCACACTGCAGCCGCTCGCCGGCCTTCACCGACGATATCCTCGTCAACGTCCTCAAATCCGTGGTCGAACAGGTCCGCCACCTGCGCCGCTTCCCGAGCACCGGGAACTGGTTCACGGCCGAGTCCCTGGGCATCTACACCTCCGGGGTCCTCTATCCCGAGTTCCGGGAGGCCCGGGAATGGCGTCGGGAGGGGATTGACCGGCTCTACCGTCAGCTCGAAGAAGAGGTCTACCCCGACGGCATGGAGTTCGAACTGGCCCTGGGCTACAACAACTGGGTGCTGCAGGAGTACATCCGGGTCTTGGAACTGGCCCGGCTGAACGGGCTGCAGGACGAGATCCCGGCGGATTACCAGGCCCGGATCGAGAAGATGTTCGACTACCTCATGAAGGACTGCCGGCCCGACGGCAAGGGCTTCGGCCTCAATGACGCGGGAGATGCCGACCTGCGGGGCATCCTGCTCGAAGGCCGCGACCTGTTCCCCCACCGGGAGGACTTCCTCTACCCCATTACCTGCGGCAGGGCCGGACGCCCGCCGGAGACGGACAGCGCCTTCCTGCCCTACACCGGGCATGCCATCCTGCGTTCGGGATGGGACGCGGATGCCCGCATCCTGCACCTGGATGTGGGGCCCTACGGCGCCGGGCACCAGCACGAGGATGCCCTGGCCCTCCTGGTCTACGCCTACGGCCGGCCGCTGCTTGTGGAAGGGGGCGTGGTGATGTACGACCGCTCGCGCTGGCGGGCGTACGTGCTCCTGACCCGGTCCCACAACACCGTGCTGATGGACGGCATGGATCAGTACCGTGCCGCCGATCGGTCCAGCCGCGTCTGGCCCAGACCCTGGGATGCGCCGGCGCCTCCGTCGAGCCCGGCACGGTGGCACAGCGCCGAGGGCGTCGACTGGTGCGAAGGTCTCTATGCGGGGGCCTACCGGGAGTACCGCGACTACACGCCGGCAGCCGCTCCGCCGCGGGTGCTGGAGGGCCTGCGCCAGCGTCGGTCCGTGTTCTTCGTAAAGCCGGATTTCTGGGTGGTTCGGGACCGTTTCGAGGCGGACGATCAGGAGCCGCACACCGCCGAAACCCTGTACCACATCCACGCCGAATCCGCGGCCCTCGGGGAAGGAGGGTTGGCGCTGGCCACCACGCCGGCGGAGCCGGGGCTGGTCCTCTGCCCCCTGGGAGGAACCGTCGAGGCGCGCGTGGTCGAGGCGGTACGCGAGCCGCCGGTGCAGGGCTGGTCCCGGCAATACGGCCGCACCGTGGCCGGCGTGCCCATGCGGGCGGTCCCGACCGTGATCTACAGCCTCCCCTGGCGCCGGCACGGGGAGACCATCACCCTCCTCTACCCCTTCCCCCGGGGACAGCCGCCCGCCATCGAGCGTCTGGACGCCTCCATCGAGCACGGTCAGGGCAGCATCGCCGCCTTCCGCCGCGACGGCCGGGAAACCTGTACTCTCCTCTACAACGACCGCCCCGGCGAGACCCTCATGGGAATGGGGCTGAGCACCGACGCCGAGGCTGCCTGCCTCCTGCCCGCGGCGGGGGATCGCCTGCGCCTGGCCCTGGTCAACGGGACAACCCTCGCCGGGCCCAACACGGCCCTGATCCTGGATCGGCGCGGCACGGCTGCCGTCACGGGCTGGGGGGATGGCGTCTGGGTGGTCGGCGCCGGTATGGATGCGGTGTTGACGCTGCGCTTGCCCGATCTGCCGGCAGGCGAGGGAGTGCGGGTCCAGCCTCTGGACCGCGGTTGGCGGCCCCTCGGGGAGGTGGCGTTCGAGCGCACCGAGGGGGATCTGTGCTGGACGGCCGTGGCCGGCACGGCGTACGAGGTCTCCCGCACGGGGGCTCGCGCCCGGGACGCCCGCTTCCCCGCGGACGGCGCTCGGACGGACCCCGCCGCGATGCCCGTGACTCCGCTGCCACCCCTGCGCCCCGCCTCGCGCCTCCGGACCCGGGTGCAGGCGGAGGCCTTCACGGCCCAGGGAGGCGGGGCGGTCGAGGTGACGGACCGCAAGGTGGCCGCGGAAGGGCAGGCGTTCCTGCACTGGGATGCCCCCGGGCACTTTCTCGAATACGAAATCGAGGTTCCCGCCGACGGGAGCTACCTGCTGACCCTGCGCTACTGCACCGCGGAGGACGAGGCGCTGCGGGCCGTCCTGGTCGATGGGGCCCTGCCGGACGCGTCGCTCGGGATGGTGTCCTTTGCCTGGAGCGGGGGCTGGAGCAGTGACGCGGACCACTGGCGGACGCAGACCCTGAACGGGGCCGCCGGCACGCCCTTCCTCCTCGGCCTGACCCGGGGCCGCCACCGGCTGCGCCTGGTGAACGTGACGGGAAGCATGAACCTGGACTGGCTCAGCCTCCACGCTCCCGACCAGGAACCCTGACGTCTCGGAATTGCTACACATCTCATTGCGCTGCAAGGACCATGGACAATGGACCATGGACCATGGACCTATCCGGAGTGCCGGA
>JAFGRS010000723.1 GCA_016935045.1 Lentisphaeria bacterium
CACGGGGGGGGTGTTTTCCGGACGCCGACAGCCCCCCCCCGGGACCGGAAAACGGTGAATCCGGCGGTTCCCCTGCGGCGAGGGGCATGGGGGGGCGTCCGGCCGTGTCTTTCCCGCGGGAGAAAGGGGCTCGCCCCAATAGCGACGGAGGACGGTTCGTTTCAGAAGGGAGATGGTCTGGGCTGAGTGGACGGAGGCGTTGCAGGGCTGCAGGGCCCGGCTCACGGGGCATGGCGAAGCGGGCGAGCGAGCGATGGCACAGACGCAGGCGAACGGTTACTCGGCGGTGGCAGGTGACGAGGCGGCGGGCCTGGGCGATTTGCCGGTCCTGTTGGGCGCTCTTGCCATCGCGACGATGGGGTCCCAGATCCGCTTCCCGGCGTTGGGGGGAAGGGTCTCACCGGCGGATATGGCGCTGGCGGTCGCGCTGGTGGCAGTGCTCTGGGACCTGTTCCGGCGGCGCACCTCGCTGCGTTATCCGTTGCTGCTGGGGGTGGCCCTTGGGCTCTATGTCCTCAGCGGGTTGGTGGCGCGCGCGGGGCGTGCCGGTGCGCTGGAATCGGTGCAGCGGTTTGAGCAGTTGTTTTGCGCCTTCCTGGTGTTTCTGGTGTTTTTTCACCGTCGGCGCCGGTGGTTTGTGCCGTTGTTCAGCGCTCTCCTGGCGCTGAACGTACTTGTTGCCGCTCTGCAGGTGTTGCGCCACGGCTACGGTTCGGTGTTGCCTCCGGCGGACGTGGCGGCATTGCCATGGGGGTTTGGCGGGGCGTACAGCGGGCTTTTCCGGAGTCGTGTAGCCTTGGGCCTGTTCCTGGGCTCGGGCCTGGTGTTGGTACAGCCATCGTGGCTGGCCTGGGCGGAGCGGTCCCGGGTGCGGCTCGTACTGGTGGTGGTGGGAACGGGCCTGGTGCTGTCCATGATTGCCTATGGGCCGTTGCTGGTCCTGGCCGGCGTGGTGCTCTTGACGGCGGGCCTGTTTGCCGGCAGGCGGGCCGCCGCCGCGAATGCCGTGGCCCTGTTCGTGGCCGTCCTCTTCCTCGCCGTCTGGGGACCGTCCACCCTATCCCAATCCCTGAGTCTCTTCCGACCCGGTGAGGGGGAAGTCAAAACGTGCTATGCCGACACCGTAGCGGCCATGCGCATGGCTGCCCGGAGACCGTGGACCGGCGTGGGAGCGGGAACATATCAGATGTACATCGGGCGCTGCTACGGCGAACTCCCCAACCCCAACTACAACGACATCGAGACGGACACCCAGTCCGGCGTGGGCATTCTCTTCGGCACCGTCGGCTATCCGGCGGGTCTTGCCATGCTCGTGGCCATTCTGGCCTGCGCCGTGGGGGCGTTCCGGCGCTACTGCCGCGTCCCGGCCGGCGATCCTCTCCATCTCGGGGCCGGGTCCGCGCTGGCGGTGTATCTGCCGGCGATGCTGGTCACCGATCCCTTCGTACGGGGGCCGGCGTGGTGCCTGACCATGGCCCTGGCGCTGGCTTTCGACGGGGACGAGCAATCCCCGAGCCCGGCCCTGAAGCTGGACCTCCGGCGCGTGGTCGGGGCGGGGGTCATCTACGCGGCGGCGGCAGGCCTGCTGTTCGTCCTGCCGACGAAGGACGCGCTTGCCCATGTCCCCGGCGCCGTCTCACGGCCGCGTCCGGAGCGGAAACTGGCCGCGGTGACAGCCCCCGATACGGGCGCCGAATCGGGCTCCGCGGCGGCCGTGAACGGGGTGCCCGCGGGCAACGGAGCGATGGATTTCTTCCGCGTGATCGACGCGGGGGATGCCGTCGAGGTGGCTGCCCCCATGGAGAAGGGCACGGATTCCCAGGCCGCCCGGGGGGTCATTCTGCGGATTCCGGACAAGAAAGGGGTGCCGCCGGAAGGGGAGGAGCCGGACATGAAGTACGGCGGTGCGGCCTTTGACGTCGAGGTCGCCGCGCCCCTCACGTGCAAGATCTGGCTCCGGGTGTGGTGGGAGGGATCCTGCGGCAACACCGTTGCCCTGCGGGTGGGGCAGGAGGAGAAGGCGGTCACGGTGGGAAACGACGGGACGTACGACGTCTGGCACTGGATGGAGTCGCCGAAGACCTATCCCTTTGCTCCCGGCACGCATCGCGTGTATGTCCTCAACCGTGAGGACGGGATCCGGGTCGACCAGATCCTGATCACGAACGACATGGAGTACTATCCCCAGGGGATCGAGGAGGAATGATGGCGGGGAACCCCTTGCGACTGCCGGCATTCCTGTTCCTGGTCTGCGTTCTGGGGGCCGCGGCGGCAGAGGAAGCCGACCCCGACGCCGAGGCCGGTGTCCCGATCGAGGAGGAGACGGAGCTTGCCTCGCTGCCGCCGGAGGCCTTTCTGGCGGAGGTCCGGCGTCCCTTTCGCCAGGATGCCTGGGGGGAAGCCACCGGCTCGATCCAGTCCATCTCCGACAAGGACGGGGAACTCCGTGCCGCGGTCCGGATCCGCCTGACCTTCTCGCCCGAGTCCCTGCACGCGCAACTCGTCCTCAACGACACGAACGTCTACGCCTTCGAGCAGACGCACGGCGGCGCCGCGGCTCCCGCCACCACACTGGACCTCCCCGAGACGGAGACCCCGCCCCGCCTCTTCAGCCTGGGGATCGAGCCGGAGGACCTCACCTTCGCCTTCATCTACTGGGAGTTCCGGCGTGAGCATCCCGGCGAACAGGTCCTGCGCCGCGAGTGCCGGGTGATGGAGCTGGCACACCCCGACGGCAAGGGCACGGTGAAGGTCTGGTTCAGCGCGGCCCATGGCTTCCCGATGAAGGCGGAATGGTACCGTGCCGGCGCCGAAACGCCCTGGCGCAGCATGGCACTGAAGGGGGCGAAGAAGCACGCCAAGGACCTCTGGTTCGTCAAGGAGATGCGCCTCGAGGGAGCGGGGTGGAAGACCAAAGTGCGTTTCGACCATGCCGAGATCAACCCCGTCGAAGACCGTGCCGCCCCCCTCGTCGAACCCTGAGCCTTGCAGCGCCCTACCCTCCCGGGGCAGATCCAGCCCGAGCCGCGGCTCCGGCGGCAGAAGTGCCGCCTCGGACCCGGGGCGTTGCCGATGGTGGACGTCCCTGAGCGGGGTCGGAGTCCCGCCTTAAGGTGGACAGCTCTGCGGCGGCTTCAGCCCCCGTCTCTCGTCCCACTCTCCCCGCTCGCTGAAGCGTCGCTGCGGCTTCCGCGTGAACGCGGTACTCCGACGGGGACGCTCCACGGGCCGTGGCGGCGCTGGGGTCGGCGACGGGGTCCGAGACGATGCGATGGGGCTCTTCTGCCTCTGCCGGGCAGGACGCTCGGCAGGACCAGCATCGTGGTTGCCCTACACTCTCCAGGTCGAACTCCTCCTCGGGTCCATCGATCCCAACGATTGCGTCATGCACCCGTCCTTCCGTGCAAGGGGGAAATCGGCGCGATTCCGGGGTATGTTGGGTATGGCGGCAAGCCGATCGGACGCCTGGTCGTGTTCCCCGCGGAGGGATGGACGGGGCGGCTTTGGACGGGATGGATGGTTTGTGGTTTGCCCCGTTCGGGCCAAGCCAGAGGAGTATGGTATCATGATCATGGGCTGCTTTGCTCTGGTGGAGCCCTTCACGCCGTTGGAGCGGCAGTTTGCGGCGCTTTCCGAGTTGGGCATTGCCTACGCCGACATCACCGACAGCCATGACGGCGCCTCCCTCGGGGCCGAATTCGGCTTTGCGGCCACGGCCAGTCTCGATGGTTATCCGGGGACGATACGCGACATGGCGGCGCGGCATGGCATCACCCTGGTTTCGGTCTGTGCCCATGCGAATCTCCTCGACCCGACCAGTCCGGAGCGTTATGGCACGGCACAGATCATCAAGTCGATCCGTCTGGCCCATCTCCTCGGCATCAGCGAGGTCATCACCACGGAGGGGGATCCAAAGACCGCCTTCGGCCGGGCCTTGCGCGCTCCGGAGCGTCTGTTCACGATCCGGGAGAAGCTCCAGGCCCCCATCGAGTGGGCGGAATACCTTGGCATCCGCCTGCTCCTCGAGACCCATGGGATCGTCACCGACTCCGTGGAGGGCATGGAGACGCTGCTGGCCGCACTCGGCCACGAGGACACGATCGGCATCTGCCTCGACACCGGCAACAGCTGGCTCGGGGGCGCCGACCCCATCGATTTCGTGCGGACCTTCGGCCCCCGCATACGGCATGTGCACTGGAAGGACATGCCGGCGGGTTGGGAGTCAAGACGCGGCACGCTGTACGGCTGCGGCATGGCGGTGATCCCCCTGGGAGACGGGGTGGTGGACCTGCAGGGGATCATCCGGGAACTGCGTGCGGTGGGCTTCGACGGTCCCACGACCCTCGAAGTCGCCGGAACGGAACATGTGCGGCGTTCCATCCAGCGGCTGCGCGAATGGACGTCGTGAGGCCGGGCACGCGGGCCCCCGCGGGCAGCATGCGCCTTCGGGTGTCATGGCCCGTCGTGGGCGACGGGGGCCGGGCCGAGCCAGGCGGATGCTGCCGCGGGTGTACTTCCATGCCCGGGGGAAACGCCGTGGCGCCCGCGATGCCCGACGGCAGGAGGGGTTCGCGGCGTGCCGGGGTCCGGCGCAGGACCCGCCCGCGTCAAGGCTCGGGAGACGCCGTGGAGCCCGCGATGCCCGACGGAAGGAGGGTTCGCGGTATGCCGGGGTCCGGCGCAGGACCCGCCCGCGTCCGGTGCGGGTCCCATGGAGAATCGAGCGATGCATCGATGGTGTCGGTCTGCGCTCAGGCGGATGCTCGGCTGTGCCGTGGTAGCGGCGGCCGCGGATTTCGCGGCGTCGGGTGAGAACGCCCCCCTCCCCCCCATTCACGTCCTGATCATCAGCGGCCAGAACAACCATGCCTGGGAACCGACCCTGGCCCGCATGCGGGAGACGTGCGAGCGCACGGGCCGTTTTCGGCTGACCGTCAACACCTCACCGCAGACCATGGGGCCGGACGATCTCCGCCGCGTCCGGGTCGTGCTGAGCCATTGGAACGCATGGGGGGATGCGCCGGTCCGGCAATGGTCGCCGGAGGCACGCTCGGGACTGCTCGATTTCGTTCAGCGCGGCGGTGGCCATGTTGCGGTCCATGCCGGTTCGTCCTCGTTCTACGACTGGCCGGAGTACCACGCCATGGCAGGCGCGGCCTGGGCACTCGGGCGCACGGGGCATGGCCCGGTGCAGGCATTCCGGGTGACCGTCGCCGCTCCGGATCATCCCATCACCAGGGGGATTGTCGGGTTCTGGACGGTGGACGAACTCTGGCACCGCACCGGGATCACCCCGGGCGTGACGGTCCTCGCCACGGGCTTCTCGGATGCCCTGCGCGGGGGCACCGGCAACGAGGAACCGGTCGCGGTGTGCGGCGCCTACGGCCAGGGGCGCACGATGGCCCTCCTGCTCGGGCACGACGCCAGGGCCATGGCCAATGCAGGGTTCGAGAGTCTCCTGACCCGGGGGCTCGAATGGGCCGCCGGCGGCGAGGTGTCCTTGCCCCCGTCTCCGGAGTTGCCGGCTTCGGCGGCGGCGGCACGACTCGCGTCGGCCGACCTGAAGGGGCTGCTCGAGGCGGTGGCCGGGTACCGTTTCGGCATGGACCGTGGGGACCTTCTGGAACTCGAGGTCCTCGCCGCCGACGCCGGGACCGGGAGTGAGAGCCGGGGGGCCTTCGCCCGGACCGTGGCGGAGGCACTTCCGAAGGCCGCGTCCGCCGAGGCACGGATCGGTCTCTGCCGGGTCCTTTCCCTGGTGGGTACCGCGGCCGAGATCTCTGTCCTCGAGACCATGCTGGGCGACCCGGATCTCCATCTCGCCGCGTGCGAAGCCCTGCAGCGCATCCCCGGACCCGAGGCAACCGCGGCACTGGTGCGGGCCCTGAGCCGCGGCGATGCCACGGACGCAATGGTGGCAGCGCACGCCCTGGCCGCACGCCGCGACCCCG